>NZ_JBFNXI010000010.1:0-93733 GCF_040812445.1 Lentibacillus sp. L22
CTTTTTTAGTGTAAGCTCCTACGCCTTAATTTTTATTTACTGGAGTTTTGTCCCAGCCTCTTTTTAATTTTTTTCATAAGTTTTTAATAAATAGGTCTAATGAAGCATTGACAACAATTAAAATATGGCATTTGAAATAAAAATGTAATATTTTTTTGCCTAAAAATGTCGTCGAAAAATGTTATACTATGGAAAGTATGATAAAATACTGTTGCAAGTTACCCGATAATGAACCCCGGCACACATCCCAACTTAAAGTGCGTGTTCAAAAAGGAGGATAAAAAGGACCGAGAAGTTCAAGGCGGCGTAGCTTTGAGCACCGGAGTGTACATAAAAGGTACATGAGGAGCGGAAAAGCAAGCCAACGACGAAATTCGAAGCGTCGTTTTTACCGGACTTTTTGAACATCCTCTTAAACGAATTTAAATAATTTAAAAGGTGATTTGAAATATGATAACGATGAAAGATGTATATAAAACATATTCCAATGGTGTGACCGCACTTAATGGAATTAATGTATCGATCGACATGGGAGAGTTTGTTTACATAGTCGGTCCGAGTGGTGCAGGGAAATCCACTTTTGTTAAACTTATCTATCGCGAAGAAAAACCCTCTGAAGGATTAATCATTATCAACAATAAAAATATAGCCGAGATAAAAGAACGAAAAGTCCCCTATTTGCGCCGTGACATCGGTGTGATCTTCCAAGATTTTAAATTGTTACCCAAACTAACAGTCTATGAAAATGTTGCCTTTGCATTGGAAGTAATCGAAAAGCCGCCTAAAACAATTCGTAAACGGGTCATGGAAGTACTGGAAATGGTTGGATTGAAAAACAAAGCCAGGTTTATTCCGGATGAACTATCCGGTGGGGAGCAGCAGCGTGTATCTATTGCACGGGCAATTATCAATCAACCTAAAATAGTGATCGCAGACGAGCCAACAGGTAATATTGATCCCGACACTTCCTGGGGGATTATGCGCATTTTTGAAGAAATCAATTTGCGTGGTACGACCATTATCATGGCTACGCATAATAAAGAAATCGTCAATACCTTAAAAAAACGTGTTATAGCCGTAGAAGATGGCTTAATTGTACGAGACGAACATCGAGGTGAATACGGCTATGAGATTTAGAACATTAAGACGGCATGTTCGTGAAGGGTTTAAAAATATTTTTCGCAACGGCTGGATGACAGTGGCCTCGGTTGGTGCCGTCACAACGACATTGATTTTGGTCGGTGCCTTTCTTGCAATAATGTTCAACTTGAATAATATGGCCGATAACATTGAGGGCGACGTTGAAATTAATGTGCTGATTGACTCCACAGCAAATAAAGCTCAAATTGAACAATTGAATGGGGAAATTAAGGACATTGGCAAGGTAGAAAGTGTCCGGTTCTCATCAAAGGATGAACAGTTAAAGGAACTTATTGAAAGCATGGGAAAACAAGGAGACGCTTGGGAGTTATTTGAACAGGATAATCCGCTGAACCATGTGTTTGTGGTCAAAACAAAAGATCCAGTTGACACCATCAATGTTGCCAAAGAAATCAGCGGGTTCGATAGTGTGCAAGAAGTGAACTATGGCCAGGATGTAGTCAAGCGATTATTCCAATTTAACAAATATGCCCGGACTATTGGGATTATCTTGATTGTTGGATTATTATTTACCGCGATATTCCTAATCTCAAACACTATTAAACTCACGATTATGGCGCGCAGTAAGGAAATCGGCATTATGAAATTGGTTGGAGCGACCAATGGATTCATTCGGTGGCCATTTTTCATTGAGGGGATGTTACTAGGTATCCTTGGGGCAGTAATTCCGATTGCCGTTGTTTTAGGTGGTTATTACTACCTGGAGAATGTTCTTAGTCAGAAAATCTCATTTAGCTTTGTAACATTATTACCTTTTAACCCGTTTGCTTGGGAATTATCACTTGTTATTCTACTAATTGGTGCAGTGATTGGAATTTGGGGCAGCACAATGAGTGTCCGTAAGTTCTTGAAAGTTTAATAGCAGATGTCCTAAAGACCGATGTTAATAGAAAAAACATATCAAAAAGTTGCCAAATAAAAAAACAAATGTACAGCTGATATTTGGTGACTTTTTGAATAATGGTTGCAATTGTAGAGAGAAAGGGTAGGGTTTACGAGATGAAAAAAGTAGCACCATATATACTTACTGGAGTCCTCATGTTGGGATCAAGTTTTTCTGCGATCAGTCCTGTTCATGCAAAATCAATGGACGAAGTGAACGATCAGATCAATCAGTTGGAAAAAGAAAAAGATGAACTGACAGAAAAACAAGGGGATGTAAACAATAAGAAAAACGATGCCGACAAAAAAATGAATGATAATCTGTCTAAGCAAGATAATGTAACAGACCAGTTGAATAAGCTGGATGATCAACTTTCTGATACAAAAACCAAAATTAATGCCAAAGAAGATAAAATTGCTGAAACTAACAATGAAATCAATCAGCTAAAGGAACAAATCAAGGAATTGAAACAAGAAATTGAAAAGTTAAAAACAAGTATTAAAGAACGAGAGGCATTGCTTAAAGAGCGACTTCGAGCCATTCAACAAAATGGTGGAGATATGAAGTATATGGAAGTTATTCTTGGCTCACAAAACTTTAGCGATTTTATTAGCAGATCATCGGTAGTTAATACAATCATGGATTCCGATAAGGGAATTATGGAAGCGTTGGAAGCTGATAAAAAGGAATTGGAAAAAAAGCGATCCGACGTTCAACAGAATAAAAAAGAAGTAGAAGACAAAAAGGCTACATTAGAGGCGCAAAAAAAGGAACTGGAATCCCTGAAGAAAAAATTGAATAAACAAACGGGCGAGAAGAAAAAAATGATGAAGAAGCTCGAAAAAGAACACGATGAACTGGAAGATTACAAAATGAGTTTGGAAGAGCAGGAACGGGTAATGGATCAACAGGCCCAAGCGATTGAACAAGACAAAAAATCCGCCGCTGATCAAAAGGCCAAATTGGAAAAACAGGCAGAAGAGCGAAGGGCCAAAGCAAAAGAACAAGAAAAGGCACAAAAGACCCGGACAAGTGCAAATGCAAATACAACGAGTACTAGCAGTAATACCAGTAAGAGCAGCAGCTCTGAAAACATCCAAACTGGTGGTAGTGGCAAATTAGCGTGGCCGGCAAACGGACGGCTATCATCAGGCTACGGAGCGAGAAGTTTTGGCTATCACTACGGCGTCGATATTGCCAATTCTACTGGTACACCAATCCATGCTTCTGAATCGGGTACCGTAACCCGGGCTGAGCGTTCGGATAGCTACGGAAATGTGGTATATGTCTACCATCCACATCTTAACCTGACAACGGTTTATGCACATATGTCAAGTTTGTCCGTTAGTTATGGTGATCATGTTAACGCTGGTCAGCAGATAGGTTTAATGGGCAATACAGGACAATCGTTTGGAAGTCATTGTCACTTTGAAGTTCATGAGGGACAATGGAGCTACCGTAGCGGTGTCGACCCAATGCCATATTTACAATAACCATCTCGTTATGAATCTGGAAAACTTGTATCGAGCTCCAATCGGTGGATTTCATGATTTGACTCAATCAAGCATAGGCTATATATTAAAGGCATCGCACATTACGGTGTGATGTTTTTTTTGATAGGAAAATGAACAGGCCAATCTTGGAACGCTAATAGAATAGGTCGGCTAGTCTGTTTGACGAATGTACATGAGAATGTTTAATATTTTATAGATAAGAACCACCAATCCAAAAATGATTAATTGGGGTGAGATGATGAAGTTTAAAAAACAGCATATACTTATTTTAGCTTTAGCGCTTATTCTCGCTTTTGTCGGGGGTTTTGCAGGAGTGAAACTGGCACAACCGCATCAGGCGAAGGAAAATAGCGAAACCAATTTGGACACGCCATCTACTGCAGATGGAAATACCGAAGTACCGGAAAATATGGATAAAGTGGAACAGGCTTTTCAATTAATTAAAGAGAATTATTTAGAGGATGTAAAGGATCAAGATTTAATTGACGGCGCTGTTAAGGGAATGCTAAAAACATTGGATGACCCTTACAGTACATATATGGATGCCGAAACGATGAAAGGCTTTAACGAAACCATAGAATCATCTTTTGAGGGTATTGGTGCTGAAGTAAGCTTGAAAAATGGAAAGGTCACCATCATCGCTCCGATCAAAGATTCACCTGCTGAAGATGCTGGATTACGACCTAATGATCAGGTTTTAAAGGTGAATGATGAGAGTGTCGAAGGATTGGAACTATATGAAGCCGTGGAAAAAATACGCGGGAAGAAAGGTTCCAAAGTTGTCTTGAAAGTACAACGACCCGGTGTTTCTGACCCGTTTGATGTAACCCTTGTACGTGATGACATCCCCGTTGAGACCGTGAATGCGGATGTTAAGAAAATGAACGGAAAAAAAACCGGCATACTAGAAATTACCACATTCTCGGAGAATACAGCGAAGGAATTTGATGAGCAATTAACGAAACTGGAAAAGCAGGGAATCGAGGGTCTGGTTATTGATGTTCGGGGTAACCCCGGCGGATTATTCGATGCAGTCCAGGATATTTTGAAAATGTTCATTCCGAAAGACCTGCCATATGTCCAGATTGAGGATCAAAATGGTGAAAAGACACCATATTACTCAGATCTGAAAAAGAAAAAAGATTACCCAATTAGTGTTATAGTTGATGAGGGGAGTGCCTCAGCTTCGGAAATTCTGGCGGTGGCGATGAAAGAGGCTGGATATGATGTCGTGGGAACGAAAAGCTTCGGAAAAGGAACCGTGCAACAAGCAGTTCCTATGGGGGATGGAAGCACCATTAAACTAACCTTTTATAAATGGCTTTCCCCTAAAGGAAATTGGATTCACGACAAAGGAGTTGAGCCAACGATTAAGGAAAAGCAGCCAAATTATTTTTATTCAAACCCGATCAAGGTCAAAAAACCACTTGCCTACAACCATACGGGTGAAAACATTAAGAACATACAAATCATGTTATCGGGATTGAACTATGATACTGGCCGTGATGATGGATACTTTAATAAACAGACAGAGCAAGCAGTCAAGGCGTTTCAACAGGACAACGATTTAAAACAAACAGGCAAGGTTGATGAAAAAACCGCAGAACTGATTGAAGCACAAATTATTGATCATATTCGCGAAGGTGATGACGATCAGCAAATGAAAAAGGCCTTGCAGGAACTGTATAAATAAGATAGCAAATCCGCGGAAAAGCCCGCGGATTTGTTGTGTTCAAAATATCGTATCATGGTAAAATAAAAGGAGTATGTACAAAACAGAAATAATGCCAGTTGACATGCTTGAAAAGACGTACATAATTGTTATGTGAAGAAGGTGATTAAATTGGCTGAAGCATGGTTATTCGAATTGGTCAAGGGAATTGGCAAATTGTTTTTAAATCCGCTTCTGTATTGGGCGGTTATACTAGTTGTTTTAAGTGGAATATCCAGAGTCAAAAAGGAACGAAGCAATTTTGGTATAAAAGTATTTGATGTGTTTGCGGAATGGCAAAACACATGGCGGATATCGCTTGTATCCGGTTTGGTTGTTTCCGTAGTATGTTTAGGGTTGGGAGTAATCTTTTCTTATGAGACTGTTATTCTATTAAGTCTGGTAAGTATTGTGCTTAGTGTCGCATTAAAATTCACCTATCTTTCTCCAAGTTACACTATTGGAATAACGTTTTTATTGCTATTATTTATTCCCCTGCTAACGGACGAAATCCCGTTCATTCACGGCAACGATTTATTTTCGGCTGTAAATTTCACCGGATTAGCGCTTTTATTGGGGTTATTGTTATTGGTCGAAGGGATCCAGGTGAACCATGTAAATCGAAATGAATCATTTCCCGAGCTGGTAATGAGCAAACGTGGTAAGTGGGTAGGGCAACACCACTTGAAAAAAATGAGCATCATCCCATTCTTTGTATTAATACCTTCCGGGGCGATTACCCCATTTGCTTCATTTTGGCCGACTATTTCAATTGGCGCAGACTCGTATAGTCTATTACTGGTGCCTTTTCTACTTGGGTTTGATCATATTGTAAAAGGACATCCCCCTTATCAGGCAAAAAGAAAATTGGCCACTTCCATTGGGATGCTTGGTGTATTGGTATTATTACTTGCTGTGGGGAGTTTAGTTATTACATGGCTGTCACTTACTGCTGTTATTATAGCTATTTTGGGCAGAGAATATATTCGTTATAAACACCAAGTATATGATAATAAAAGCAATCCATATTTTCATATGGAGAAAAATGGATTAAAGGTGTTGGGAGTCATTCCTGGTTCGCCGGCTGACCAAGTTGGTGTGTTAACCGGGGAGACGATTTATAAGGTTAATGGCCAACGTGTCAATCAAGTGGCCGACTTTTATCGTGCATTACAGACTAGTGGTGCATACTTCAAAATGGACGTAATTGACGATGGCGGAGAGATTCGTTTTGTACAACACGCCTTTTATCAGCACGATCATCATGAATTGGGAATTTTGTTTGCCAAAGAAAAATATCGGCTGTCTGAGAGAAAGAGAAATAAAGACTCGAATGTGAAGCAAGAATAGAATCCATGTCATAAACCTTGATAGGCACATGTTCATGACTGGTATATCCTCAGGTTGGAAATACTAATATTAAACTTCTTAAGCAAAAAAATCGAATACTCGTTCGTTTGTATGTTAAAATAATTAAATATCTATGGTAAACTAATGAGAGAGAATATAGATCGGAGGCTTGCCTTATGGAAAATCAGTTTGATCTGGTGGCGAACTATGAGCCACAGGGTGATCAGCCAAAAGCTATTGAAGAATTAGTGCAAAAAATACTGGCTGGTCAACGGCATCAGACTTTACTTGGGGCGACGGGTACAGGGAAAACATTTACGGCATCCAATGTAATCAAGGAAATCAATCGTCCGACACTGGTTATTGCCCATAATAAAACTTTGGCAGGGCAGCTATACAGTGAGTTTAAGGAATATTTCCCGAACAACGCAGTAGAGTACTTTGTCAGTTTTTATGATTACTATCAACCAGAGGCATATGTCCCATCATCTGATACATTTATTGAAAAAGATGCAAGTATAAATGATGAAATAGATAAATTGCGACACTCTGCAACGTCGGCATTATTTGAACGAAATGATGTTTTAATTGTTGCCAGTGTATCATGCATATTTGGTTTGGGGTCCCCGGACGAATATGGCAGTCAGGTATTATCATTGCGCATGGGTATGGAAAAAGACCGCGATCAATTATTACGTGAATTGGTTGATATCCAATATGCCAGAAATGATATTGACTTTAAACGTGGGACATTTCGCGTGCGTGGTGATTCCGTCGAAGTTATCCCCGCATCGCATGAAGAGCATTGTCTGCGTATTGAATTCTTCGGTGATGAGATTGACCGTATTCGCGAGGTCGATGCCTTGACTGGTGAAATCATTGGGGATCGGGAACATGTTGCTATTTTCCCGGCGTCCCACTATGTAACCCGTGAAGGAAAACTGAAAATGGCTATGGAAAGTATCCGACAAGAACTGGACGAACGTTTAAAAGAATTACGTGATGACAATAAATTGCTGGAAGCACAGCGTCTGGAGCAGCGAACCAACTATGATCTTGAAATGATGCAGGAGATGGGTTTTTGCTCCGGTATTGAAAACTACTCCCGTCATTTGGCATTGCGGGAACCTGGATCAACACCATACACATTGCTTGATTATTTTCCCGAGGACTATTTAACCATTATTGATGAATCCCATGTTACATTACCGCAAATCAGAGGAATGTATAACGGAGACAGAGCAAGGAAACAGGTTTTAATTGATCATGGATTCCGTCTTCCATCAGCGCTCGATAACCGGCCGTTGACATTTGAAGAATTCGAAAAGCTGTCCAACCAACTCATTTTTGTATCAGCAACCCCTGGGCCATATGAAATGGAACACTCATCGGTTGTGACCGAGCAGATCATTCGACCAACAGGACTTTTGGATCCAGAAATTAAGGTGCGTCCGATTAAGGGACAAATTGATGATTTAATTGGCGAAATTAATACCCGGGCTGAACGTAATGAACGGGTGCTTGTGACAACGCTGACCAAGAAAATGTCGGAGGATTTGACCGATTATTTAAAGGAAATCGGGATCAAAGTTGCTTACCTGCATTCGGAGATTAAGACACTGGAGCGAATTGAAATTATTCGTGATTTGCGTGTGGGTAAATACGATGTTCTCGTTGGCATTAACTTGTTACGTGAAGGACTAGACATACCTGAAGTATCGCTTGTAGCTATTTTGGATGCTGATAAAGAAGGATTTTTACGGTCAGAGCGTTCTCTGATTCAAACCATGGGGCGGGCAGCCAGAAACGAAAATGGTATGGTAGTGATGTATGCCGATAACATTACCAATTCCATGCAGGCTGCCATTGATGAAACGAATCGTCGCCGTGAAAAACAAATGGCGTATAATAAAGAACATCATATTACACCGAAAACGATTCGCAAAGAAGTACGTGATGTTATTCAGGCTACAGTTGCTGCGGAAGATCAGGAAACATATAACGCAGAGGGAACCAACCTGACAAAATTGCCTAAGAAAGACAAGGAAAAGGCAATCGAGAATATGGAAAAAGAAATGAAAGAAGCTGCCAAAGCGCTTGATTTTGAAAGGGCCGCAGAACTGCGCGATATTGTACTGGAGCTAAAAGCAGAAGTATCATAAGAACAAAGGCGTAAGCACCCGGTTAGCGGCGTATGTGCTGGACTGAACCGTAGGAGATAAAGGAAACATGCCTCTGCAAAAGGGGTATGCCGACGTTGGCCGCAAAGGCCGTTTTTAGTCGGCCTTCCTTTACCCCGAGTCGATGTTGACTTATCGTACGAAGGTGAAGGAAGCACACTAGCCGCTGGGTGCTGGAGCCGGACGGGGCTCGCCTTGTCCCAAGCAGAGTAGAGCGCAAATTTTTATGCTTCTTTTCTATAATTAAAATGGAAGGATGACGAGTTCATCATGCCTAGTAAAGCTATACAAATAAAAGGTGCCAGAGCACATAATTTAAAAAACATCGACATTTCTATTCCAAAGAACAAACTTGTCGTTCTGACCGGCCTATCCGGATCCGGAAAATCATCGCTTGCCTTTGACACGATCTATGCTGAAGGTCAGCGTCGTTATGTGGAATCATTATCGGCATATGCCAGACAATTCCTGGGACAAATGGACAAACCGGATGTGGATGCCATTGAAGGGCTTTCTCCGGCCATTTCCATTGATCAAAAAACAACCAGCCGGAATCCACGGTCGACGGTCGGAACTGTTACGGAAATTTATGATTACTTGCGCTTGCTGTTTGCCCGGGTAGGACGGCCAACCTGTCCAAAGCACGGAATCGAAATCAGCTCGCAAACCGTACAACAAATGGTTGATCGGATTTTGGAATACCCAGAGCGTACCAAAATGCAGATATTGGCACCAGTTGTTTCCGGTCGCAAAGGGGAACATGTGAAAATCTTTGAACAACTAAAACAAGAAGGTTATGTACGGATTCGCGTAGACGGTGAGATGCGGGAAGTTGCTGATGAATTTAAATTGGAAAAGAATAAAAAACATTCCATTGAGGTTGTTGTTGATCGGATTGTTGTAAAAGATGGCGTGGCCGGGAGACTTAGTGATTCGATTGAAACAGCACTGGAACTTGGGGAAGGAAACATTATTGTTGATGTTATCGGTGACGAAGAACTTAAATTCAGTGAAAACCATGCCTGCCCGATTTGCGGTTTCTCCATCAGTGAACTGGAACCACGTTTATTTTCATTCAACAGTCCCTATGGTGCCTGCCCAACCTGTGATGGTTTGGGAACCAATTTGGTTGTTGACATCGATCTGGTTATTCCGGATTGGGAGAAAACACTGAATGAACATGCTATCGCCGCCTGGGAACCAATTAGTTCGCAATATTATCCCCAGCTTTTGAAAAGTGTTTGTACCCATTATGGAATTGATATGGATGTACCGGTGAAAAATTTGTCCAAACAGCAAATGGACATTATTTTATATGGCAGTGGCAAAGAACGCATCCATTTCCATTTTGTCAATGATTTTGGTAAAGTTCGTGATAACGAAATTATGTTTGAAGGGGTCGTAAACAATATTGCCCGACGATATAGGGAGACATCGTCAGACTTCATTCGAGAAACATTGGAAAAATACATGACCCACAAAGATTGTCCGACGTGTCATGGATACCGGCTAAAGGAAGAAGCACTTGCCGTATTGATTAATGGCCTTCATATCAGTCAGGTTACCGATTTTTCGATTACCGAGGCAAGTCAATTCTTTGGCACACTGGAGTTAACGGAAAAGGAAGAAAAAATTGCCCGGATGATTTTAAAAGAAATTAGTAATCGGCTGACCTTCTTGAACAATGTAGGTCTGGATTATTTAACATTGTCACGTGCTGCCGGAACTTTGTCAGGCGGAGAAGCTCAGCGGATTCGCCTGGCTACACAAATTGGTTCCGCGTTAACAGGTGTGTTATACGTATTGGATGAACCATCGATTGGGTTACATCAACGGGATAATGACCGATTAATTGGAACGTTAAAGCAAATGCGGGATTTGGATAATACATTAATTGTGGTGGAACATGATGAGGATACGATGCTTGCCGCAGATTGGCTGATTGATATTGGTCCGGGTGCAGGGGATCATGGCGGCGAGATTGTTGCAAGCGGAACACCGGAAAAGGTAATGAAGAACAAAAAGTCCCTGACTGGCAACTATTTGTCCGGTGAAAAATTTGTTTCTGTTCCATTGAAACGGCGGAAACCAACCAAAAAAAACATTGAGGTTGTTGGTGCACAGGAAAACAACCTGAAAAATGTCGCAGCGAAATTCCCAATTGGATTAATGACCGTTGTTACTGGTGTTTCCGGTTCGGGAAAAAGTACGTTGGTAAACGAAATTTTATATAAATCATTGGCGAAACAATTGAATAAAGCCAAGCTTAAACCTGGAAAGCATCAAAAGATCAAAGGGATAAATAATATCGAAAAGGTCATCGATATTGATCAATCACCAATTGGTCGAACTCCTCGTTCCAATCCGGCAACATATACGGGTGTGTTTGATGATATTCGTGATGTGTTCGCCCAGACGAATGAAGCAAAAATCCGGGGGTACAAAAAAGGACGGTTCAGTTTTAATGTCAAAGGCGGTCGCTGTGAAGCATGCCGCGGTGATGGCATTATTAAAATTGAAATGCACTTTTTGCCTGATGTGTATGTACCATGTGAAGTGTGTCACGGTAAACGGTATAACCGGGAAACATTAGAAGTGAAATATAAAGGCAAGAGCATTGCCGATGTGCTGGATATGACCATTGAAGAGGCATTGGACTTTTTTGCCAACATCCCCAAAATAAAACGCAAGCTGGAAACGATTGATGATGTTGGTCTTGGTTATGTCAAACTCGGTCAGCCGGCAACAACATTATCCGGCGGGGAAGCACAACGGGTCAAACTTGCCAGTGAATTGCATCGCCGTTCGAATGGTAAGTCATTTTATATCCTGGATGAACCGACAACAGGTCTTCATGTTGCTGACATTAAGCGATTGTTGAGTGTTTTGCAACGATTGGTTGACAATGGGGATACCGTATTAATCATTGAACACAACCTGGATGTCATTAAAACGGCTGATCATATTATTGATCTTGGACCTGAAGGTGGTGACCGTGGCGGTGAAATTATTGCCACCGGAACTCCGGAACAAATAGCAGAAACGGAAGAATCGTACACAGGACGCTATTTACGGCCGATTCTGGAACGTGACCGCAAACGGATGGAAACAATGCTTAGAGAAAAGGAAAAAGTGGCTTCAAAATAAAACTAACAACAGCAAACCCGGCTTCGGGGCTTGCTGTTGTTATTTGCCTTTCAAATCGTTCGTAAACTAACAAGGAATAGCTTGGGCAAAATTTTTGACGTGCTTTATCCTTTTCTGTAATGTAAAAGAAGAGGTTGTAAGGAGGAGTAGCCGGATGAAGCCGATAGAAATGGATGCAGTACAACAACACTTGGACCGTTTAAAAGATAAAGAGGTTTATATTCATTTGGAAACAACGAACGGTGCCTATGCAAGTCATGTAAATGAGAAGGCTTATACCGTTGGTGCATATATTCGTAACGCAAAAGTTAAATTTTCGCAAGCTAAGCTTGTTGGTAATGGTCAATCATATCGAGCAGGGTTGAAGATGGAGATTGGCTGGATTTATGCAGAAGGGTTAACCGACTGGACCATTCATGATCATCAATTACTTTTGGCGGGTCATGATCGAGAAGGTCGGCTCATGGTTGCGCTGGAATTAAGCGAAACACCATTTCGTCAGTAAGAGCGTGTTCAAAGAAAGGGTGAAAAACATGGAAAAACATGTCGTAGTAATTTACCCGCACCCAGATGATGAATCATTTGGTGCAGCGGGAACCATCACCAAGTTTCGAAAACAGGGTGTACCTGTTACCTATTTATGTGGGACGCTAGGTGAAATGGGTCGCAATATGGGGAATCCGACATTTGCCAATCGGGAAACATTACCAGATATACGCAAAGAAGAATTGATTGCTGCATGTAAGGAACTGGATATGGATTTGCGAATGCTAGGCTACCGGGATAAAACGGTTGAATTTGAGGATCGCCAACAGATAGCGGGACATGTGAAAGGAATTCTGGAGGAAATCGAGCCAAGCCTAGTCATTACCCATTATCCCGGTTATGCTGTACATCCAGATCATAATGCAATGGGTGCAGCAGCTGTGGAAGCAGTCCGGCAAATGGATGAAGCCAAACGACCGGTTGTTTGGGCTCAGGCAATATCCAATAACTATTACGATGAACTTGGCAAGCCAGACATCAACAATGATGTGACAGATGTAATCAATGAAAAAATGGCTGCAATTATGTCGCACAAATCACAGGCGAATGGTGTACTGGCACAATTTCATGACAATCAGAGTACAGCAACAGATATATCGGAAATCGCTAAAAGATCAATGGGAAAAGAGCGATTTTTTATTTGGAACTATTAGTTTGACATCATCCATTTATATAATCCCTGCCAACAAAAAGGCGGGGATATTTTATAAAAAGAGTAACATTTAGCTTTATGAATGTCGTATGATGAATATAATAGAAAAAGAATGGAATACGAAGATAAGGGAGAGAATACCATGCCCAAACGTTTAACAAGATCGATTAGAGACCGTAAAGTTGCTGGTGTTTTGGGCGGAATAGCCGAATACTTTAATATTGATTCGACTATTGTCAGGCTGGCATTTGTTATTTTGCTCATAACGAGTTTCTTTACTTTAACCCTGATCTATTTGCTAGCTGTTTTCATTATGCCCAATGATGGTGAGGTGTATTAATGTTTTTGCGGTGGATATTGTCCGTCTTCTTGAATGCGGTAGCACTCATCGTAGTAGCGCAGCTGTTTGATTCTTTTCATTTGGAGGGATTCGGTACAGCACTTCTGGCAAGTGTTATTTTATCCATTTTAAATGTGATCGTAAAACCAATTTTGATTATTTTCACCTTGCCAATTACAGTCTTATCGCTGGGATTGTTTTTGTTTGTGATTAATGCGATTACATTAATGATTACGCAAGGGCTGATGGATGCCTCGTTTGTTATTGAAGGATTTGGCACAGCTGTTATTGCCTCTATTATTATTTCCATCCTAAACCTTTTGTTGAATCAGTTGGTAAAAGATACGATACGTTAATATAGGTGCAAATCATCACAGGTTCATACCTGTGATTTTTTGTTACTCATTAATGAAAATATGCTACAATAAAGTGAAACTTCCTTCAGTGGGGTTTTCTTTTCCCCCCCACTGAAGGTTAGTTGAACCAATCAGGCCGTTACTGGCTGTTGGATCTCTCACTTAGAATTTTCATATTTTCTCTATTCTTGAAGTGAGAGTCTTACAGCCAGTTACACAGCGATAAAAAGCAGTAATTCGATTAAACAGCGTGCATATGGGAAAGTTACGCTGATGCTTAAAAAAAGAGTCTGATATTGATAACGGCTATTCTGCAAGATTTTTGAACAGCCAGGTTTTACTTTGTACCCGAACTGGAGGACAAAAACATGGAAATCGTACGGACAAAGGATCTATTAGAGAATTTTAATTTAACGCTTGTAGCGGGGAAAGACGGCATACATAGGGAAATACCAACAAGTGATATCTCCCGTCCAGGAATTGAAATGACTGGTTATTTTAAGTATTATCCCAAAGAACGTTTACAATTAATAGGCAAGACGGAAATGGCCTATTATTTAGATCTTACCACTAGTCAACAAAAAGATCGGGCGGCCAAGTTATGTACGGACATAACCCCCGGCATCGTAATTAGCAGAGGGATGGATGTTCCGCAGCCAATGCTTGATGCAGCCGATGAGTTTGGTGTGCCCATTCTCCAATCACCCAGGAAAACGAGCAGGGTTATTAGCAGGCTGACAAATTATCTGGAGGCCAAATATGCCCCATTTACAGCTATTCATGGTGTACTAGTTGACATCTATGGAGTCGGCGTGTTGATCACGGGTCAAAGCGGGGTAGGAAAGAGTGAAACCGCATTGGAATTAGTTAAACGTGGACATCGACTGGTCGCTGATGACAGTGTAGAAATACGCCAGGAAGATTATGATAGGTTAATTGGTAATTCCCCGCCATTAATTGAACACTTACTGGAAATTCGCGGATTGGGCATCATAAATGTAATGACATTGTTTGGTGCAGGGGCAGTACGCAATTATAAAAAAATCTCACTTATCATCAACCTGGAATCGTGGGATGAGGAAAAGCAATATGATCGACTTGGTCTTGACGAAGAGAAAATGAAAATTATGGATGTGGAGCTTCCAAAAGCAACGATCCCAGTCAGACCGGGAAGGAACCTTGCTGTGATTATTGAAGTAGCTGCCATGAATTACCGTTTAAAAAAAATGGGATTTAATGCAGCAGAAGAATTTTCCGAGCGCCTAACAACCATGATTGATCAAGAAAAAGATGCAACGGAATAGGAGGGGTTTTTTTGACTTGTGATGCACCGACACTTGATCGTGTGTTTATACACGTTGGATCATTTCCAATTTATTGGTATGGCGTTATTATTGCTGCTGGAGCATTTATTGGATTATGGTTGGCCACCAGAGAAGCAAACCGTCTTGGGTTAAAAAAAGATATTATGGTCGATTTGGTTGTCTTTGCTATTCCAATTGCCATTATTTGTGCCCGTATCTATTATGTCGTTTTTGAATGGGATCAGTATAAAGATGGACCCTGGTGGGGTGTGTTCGCCATTTGGAATGGTGGAATCGCCATTCATGGGGCATTGATTGGTGCCGTACTGACAGCAATAATATTTTCCCGAGTAAAAAAGGTATCCTTCTGGCAGTTGGCGGACATTGCGGCCCCAAGCCTTATCCTGGGACAGGCAATCGGGCGCTGGGGCAACTTTATGAATCAAGAGGCACATGGCGGACCAATATCGGAGGCTGCTTATCATCATTTTCATGAATATTTGCCAGATTTTATTATGAATCAGATGTGTATCGATGGCGTCATGTATCACCCCACCTTTCTTTATGAATCTGTCTGGGATATACTCGTGTTTTTATTTTTACTATGGCTGCGCAGAAGAAACCCGGCGCGTGGCGAAGTATTCCTTGCCTATGCCATGACATACTCGGTCGGCAGATTTTTTGTGGAAGGAATGCGGACGGATAGTCTGGTTTCCGAGGGTATACGAGCTGCGCAAGTTATCTCTGTCGTAATTATTGTGGTCGGTATTGTCTTAATCTTTTACCGACGGAAATCCGGGATGGCCAAATATCATTACGATGGAACGAAATTGCCTTCAAGAAAGAAATAATTGACCAGATTACAGCAAAAGCGAGGGAACAAGTGAATGAATATGGATACAATACTTTTTGATTTGGATGGAACATTAATTGATACAAATGAATTAATTATTGCTTCTTTTCAACATACATTCAAGCATTATGGAATGGCGATAACCCGGGAGCAGACGATTGAATTTATCGGACCGCCATTGAATGAATCCTTTGCGAGCTTGGTACCGGCGGAACAAGTGGCTGCCATGATTGATACGTATCGTGAACATAATTTACTGCACCATGACGATTATGTAACAGCCTTCCCTCATGTGGCGGAGACAATAAAACAACTTAAAGAGCACGGTCTAAAACTGGGGATTGTAACAACGAAAAGATTTCAATCCGTAGAAAAAGGAGTAAAATTAACGGCTCTGGAACCATTCTTTGATGTAACGATTACACTTGATGATGTAACCCATGCGAAACCACATCCAGAACCTGTTATCATGGCCATGAAGCGGCTGGGTGCACAAAGAGAATCGACGTTAATGGTTGGAGATAATTCGCATGATATCGAGGCTGGTCAGCATGCTGGTGTGCAAACGGCGGCGGTCGCATGGTCATTAAAGGGAAGGGAAAAAATGCTGGAATATAATCCAACTTATATACTTGATGATATCAGGGATCTGTTAACGATCATTGGGGTGTGACCCATGCGGAATACCAAGCGTTATCCGGTTAAACATGCTAATTCCCTATGGCAAATTTATCGGACGGTGCCTTTTTGGAAGGTTGTCAAAAATTTTATCGTCATTCAAACAGCCCGCTATACACCATTTTTGGCAATGAAAAATTGGCTGTATCGTACATTTTTACATATGTCTGTTGGGCGACAAACCGCTTTTGCATTAATGGTTATGCCAGATATTATGTTCCCGGAAAAGATAACAGTAGGTTCAAATTCTGTCATTGGTTATAATACAACGATATTGGCACATGAGTATCTGATTAAGGAATATCGGATTGGTAAGGTAACTATTGGTGACGAGGTAATGATCGGCGCGAATACGACCATATTGCCAGGTGTTACAATTGGGGATCATGCAATTGTATCGGCGGGAACACTTGTAAATAAAAATGTTCCTGCCGGCGCGTTTGTTGGCGGTAACCCCATGCAGCTGATTTATACAAAAGAAGAAATGGAACAACGACAGATGGAAGATGAAACCTAAAAAACAATATCAATTATGTGAGTAATCCTCTTTCCAAAACACCTAATATATGTTACGATACATTTAAGTTAATAAATTGGACGGAGAAAACGGAGAAACCGCAAACCATCAATGGGTAGATAATATTCATTGATGTGATTTGTGGTTTTTTTATTTGCTATATATGAACTTCTCCGTATTCGACTTTCACGTATCCGCATTTTTCCTCCGTATTTTCGTCCTGTTAAAATATAATTCCACATTTGATACATGAATTTCCATAGAAACGGGAATTGATATCTATAGATTGGTGGATTTATGATGAGCATTTATTGGCTGTAATACCCCCGCCTCCAATTTAGGAGAACGAAATGCGAAAGTAGGGGAGAAACAGCCCGTATTCCTGATTCGTTCGGGCCTGCACAATGAAGTTTTATTTTATGGGGAGTGATTGGCATGACAAATTTTTCAAGTTTTAACCGTGATCATATTTTTAAAAACTTAACAGATAAACAGCTGGATGTCCTGGTAATCGGTGGTGGAATAACAGGATCGGGTATTGCATTGGATGCTGTTACCCGAGGATTATCTACCGGAGTGGTCGAAATGCAGGATTTTGCTGCAGGTACATCGAGTCGCTCAACAAAACTTGTCCATGGCGGCTTACGTTATCTGGCACAATTTGAAGTGAAAATGGTTGCGGAAGTGGGTAAAGAGCGGGCAATCGTCTATGAAAATGGCCCACATGTTACCACGCCGGAATGGATGATGCTTCCATTTCATAAAGGTGGAACATTCGGACCGTTTACTACCAACATTGGGCTGCGCGTTTACGACTTTCTTGCCGGTGTTAAAAAAACGGAACGCAGAAAAATGTTAAGCCCGCAAGAAGCACTAAAAAAAGAGCCTTTAATCAAACGTGAAAATTTAAGAGGTGCCGGGTATTATGTGGAATATAAGACGGATGATGCCCGATTAACCATTGAGGTTATCAAAAAGGCTGTGCAAAAAGGTGCACATGCCATCAATTATGCACAGGCTACAGAATTTATATATGATAAATCCGGGAAGGTAATAGGTGCCTATGTACGTGATCAATTGACCGGAGAAATGCATGAGATTTATGCCAAAAAGATTGTCAATGCTTGTGGGCCATGGGTAGATGATCTTCGGGAATTGGACGGTTCTAAAAAAGGGAAATCACTGCATTTAACTAAAGGTATTCACCTGGTATTTCCTAAAAAACGATTTCCGTTACAACAGGCCATTTACTTTGATACTCCTGACAAACGGATGGTTTTTGCTATTCCCCGGGAAGATAAAACCTATGTCGGTACTACCGATACGAGCTATGAAGGAGATATCGCTCATCCAACTATGACTGAAGCAGATCGTGATTATTTACTTGATGCGATCAATTATATGTTCCCAACAATGGATATGAAGGCATCAGATGTTGAATCAAGCTGGGCAGGATTACGGCCATTAATTGCCGAAGACGGGAAAAACCCGGATGAAATTTCGCGGAAAGATGAAATATTTGTTTCTGATTCTGGTTTAATTTCGATGGCTGGCGGAAAATTAACCGGTTATCGAAAAATGGCGGAACAAGCGGTTGATAAGGTTGTCAAGCAATTAAAAGAAGAAGAAAACATTTTATATTCGGATTCGGAGACCCGTAATCTGCCTATTTCCGGTGGGGAAGTTGGCGGATCAAAGGGGTATCAGCAATTTAAACAGCGGAAAATAGAAGAGGCACAAGCGCTTGGTCTTGATGAAGAAACAGCATTGATGCTTGTGAAGAAGTATGGGGCAAATATTGACACCATTTTCGAAATTTATCAGGAAAAACAAGCAGAAGCCAAACAAGTTGAAATTGATCCGGTTGTTTTTGCTCAACTTATTTACGCCATGGAATATGAACTGACCTATAAACCGGTTGATTTCTTTATCCGCCGCACAGGTGGTTTATTCTTTGATATTAACTGGGTAAGAACGCACAAAGACAATGTAATTGCTTATATGGCACAGGTTTTGGGATGGTCATATGAACAGGAAACAGCTTACCGTAATGAATTGGACCAGCTGCTTCGTGAGGCAGTTACACCTGTAGGATAAGGACAAAGGTGCAAGCGTCCGGTAAATTTTTATAGTTTCTTTCTTTCAAGATAAAGAGCTCCTGTCGTAAAAGATAGGAGTTTTTGTTTCGTTACGCAAAAATAATCCCCAACCCCCCATCTTCATGATAATCTGTGTTATACTTTGTTGCGGATGATTACTAAAGAATGAGGGGAAAATTGTGCAACAACTAAAGAATATAACAAAAAGCGAGCAGGATAATATTCTACCGTTTATCCCTGAGGGTGACTTTTATTTTATGAAAGGTGTCGAAGCTTTTCGACGAAGAAAATTTGATCTTTCGTTAAAATGGTTGCAAAAAGCGGTTGAACAGGAGCCTGAAGAACCGTTATACCAATGCCAAATGTCCATTGTCTATACGGAAATAGGTGCATATGATAAGGCGAATCAGGTGCTGACTGATGTATTACAATTTACCCGTGAAGCATATACAGATTGTTATTATTTACTGGCTAACAATTATGCCCATTTAGGATTGTTACAGGATGCAAAAAAATATGCGCGCTCATATCTTGATAGTGAACCAGATGGCGATTTTAGCGAAGATGCCAAAAGTTTGCTTGAAATACTTGATATTGATGAAGACGATGGGGAATGGGCGCTTGAGGAAGAGGATGAGCTCCTGATTTATCAAGAGACAGTGTTTTATCATATGGAGAATCAGGAGTGGGAAAAGGCATTGCCGTTACTCGAAGAAATGGTCACATTGTTTCCGGAATATACTGCGGTGCATCATGATTATGCACAGGCATTATTTTATAGTGGTTCACCGAAACGGGCGATACAACTCGAACATGATCTATTGGATAAAGAACCAAATTCGTTGATTAGCCGATGTAATTTGGCAATTTTTTATTATGCTTATAATCAGCGTTCAGAAGGTGAAAAATATGTGCAGGCACTATTAAATATCTATCCTGTTCAAGAACAGCAGAAATTACGGATCGCAGTGACATTAGCAAGTGTTGGGTTGTATTCCGATGCAACGGCCCGTTTTCGCTTGCTGAAAAAAGGGATTGTAAAAAATCACCCTTCGTATTATCGGTGGTATAGTACAGCGTTGTTTAAGTCCGGTAATGCAGCAAAAGCGCTGGAACTGTGGAAGGAAGGTTGCAAAAAACACCCAAAGCTGGCATATGAAGATGTACAATGGATGTTGTGATTGAGCAGAATAATAGACGAAAGTACCTAATTCTTATACCATTAGGTTGGCTTAATCAAAATAGACAAAAGGGGCTGAAATTACATGTCCGAAGAACGTATTTATGATGTTATTATTGCTGGTGCCGGTCCCGCTGGCATGACAGCTGCGGTATATGCATCACGGGCAGATCTGGACACACTAATGATTGAACGAGGAATTCCCGGGGGGCAAATGGCCAACACGGAAGATGTGGAAAACTACCCGGGTTTTGACAATATATTAGGTCCGGATTTGTCGAATAAAATGTTTGAACACGCAAAGAAATTTGGTGCAGCATATGCATATGGTGATATTAAAGATGTAGAAGATCATGGTGAATATAAACTGATCAAAGCGGGCAAGCATGAATACAAAACTCGTGCCTTAATCATTACAACCGGGGCACAATATAAAAAATTGGGCGTACCAGGTGAAGAAGAACTTGGTGGTCGCGGCGTATCATATTGTGCCGTTTGTGATGGAGCTTTCTTTAAAGGAAAAGATCTGGTCGTCATCGGTGGTGGTGATTCCGCGGTAGAAGAGGGGATGTATTTAACCCGGTTTGCCAACAAAGTTACGATCATTCACCGCCGTGATGAATTGCGGGCACAAAAGATTATTCAACAGCGTGCATTTAATAACGATAAAATTGATTTTATCTGGAATACTGTTGTGGACACGATCAATGGTCCAGATGGTAAAGTAAGTAGTGTATCACTGCATAACAAAGAAAATCGGGAAAAAAGTGAATTCCCTGCCGATGGAGTATTTATCTATATTGGGATGGTCCCATTAAGTGAACCGTTTAAGTCACTTGGCATTACGAATGAGGATGGTTACATTCCAACTAATGAAAACATGGAGACAAGTATACCAGGTATTTTCGCTGCCGGAGATATTCGGGAAAAGGAACTTCGCCAAATTGTGACAGCGACAGGCGATGGCAGTATTGCTGCAGAAGCGGCACAAAGTTATATTGATGATTTAAAGGAAGAATTAAACACAGCTAAATCATCGTAAAAAATGAAGTAATTGCATTTTAACGTCACTGTAACACGCGCGAAACATTGAGGGGGTATAATAAAACATAACTAATTGACCCCCTTTTAATAGATAAATTAGTTTTTGACACAGGCACTTGTTGCCTGTGTATTTTTTTGTGCAGCCTCTATATCTAATCATATATTTGTTGCTCTCTGGGTTTTTACTGTATAATAGTAATGATGAATTAAAATGAATTCCTCGCTAGAAAGAGGTGTACATATGCAGCGGGTTACAAACTGTATATTAATACATGATGATCACGTATTAGTCATAAAAAAACCAAGACACGGGTGGTATGCGATCCCAGGTGGAAAGATGGAACAAGGCGAATCCATTAAGGAATCTGTTCAAAGGGAATATTGGGAGGAAACGTCATTAACGTTAAGTCATCCACGTCTGACAGGGGTTTTTACATTTAACATTTTTGATGGAGAAGATGTTATTCAGGAGTGGATGATGTTCACCTTTGTTTGTCATCATTACACGGGTGAGATGACAACGTATTGTCGGGAAGGGGAGCTTGAATGGGTTCCACTTGGTCGTGTGCATCAATTGCCAATGGCTGAAGGTGACCATAAGATTTTTCAACATGCTTTCACGTCAAATAAATTATTATACGGCACATTTCAATATACAAAAGCGTACGAGTTGCTTGATATGCGGCTAGATCCGGCTGATTCCGCCATATAGGGCGAGGAGGATGTATAATGAGCGAAATGGAACAGGAAACGAAATTAGTTATTATTACCGGGATGTCTGGCGCAGGAAAAACCGTTGCCGTACAAAGTTTTGAGGATCTTGGTTATTATTGCGTAGATAATCTCCCTCCAGCACTGTTGCCAAAATTTTTAGAGCTTATGCGAGATGCAACAAATAATATTAGACGGGTTGCTCTAGTAATGGATCTGCGTGGGCGTGAATTTTTTGATTCGCTGTTTGAGGCGCTTGATGTGTTGGGTGAAGCGGATTGGCTTGAGGAACACATTATCTTTTTGGATGCTAAGGACGAGACCCTTGTGACAAGATATAAAGAAACGCGGCGTTCCCACCCATTAGCAGTTGGTGGTCTGCCGCTTAAGGGGATTAAGCAGGAGCGGAAAATACTGGATGAACTAAGGGGGCGGGCGCAACGGATAATTGATACAACAAATCTGAAACCACGTGAACTGCGTGAAAAGATTCTAAAGGCTTATGCAGAAGATAAACAAGAGATTTTTTCTGTTCATTTGGTCTCATTTGGTTTTAAATATGGGGTACCGATTGATGCGGATTTAATGTTCGATGTCCGATTTTTACCAAATCCGCATTATGTTCCACATTTACAGCCTTTAACAGGACTGAATCAGGATGTTGCATCATATGTATTTAAATGGACGGATACACAGAAATTTAGCGAAAAAGTTCTTGATTTACTGCAATTTATGCTGCCACAGTATAAAAAAGAAGGGAAATCCCAATTGGTCGTGGCGATTGGATGTACGGGTGGGCAACATCGCTCGGTTACGTTGGCAGAATACTTTGCAAAGCAATTATCAACCGGGTATATTACGCATATTACGCACCGGGATATTGATAAACGGAAGGGAAATCGTATATGAACAGCAAAGCCCGAGCAAACGTAGTTGTAATTGGTGGTGGAACAGGAATGCCGGTTCTTCTGCGTGGCTTAAAGGATTTACCAATTCAGCTAACAGCCCTGGTAACTGTTGCCGATGATGGTGGCAGCACCGGCAGATTACGGTCGGAAATGGCTATGCCTGCCCCGGGGGATATTCGTAATGTCATCGCTGCTTTATCAGATGCAGAACCAATGTTGCTTGACCTATTCCAGCATCGATTTGCCAATGGAAATGGGTTGTCCGGCCATTCGATGGGCAATCTTTTGCTGGCTGCTATGACATCAATAACAGGAGATTTCTATACCGGAATTAAGGAAATCTCACGTGTGCTTAATGTAAAAGGAAAAATTTATCCAATATCCAATGAAAATATGTCACTTCATGCGAAAATGACCGATGGTTCGATTGTTTCGGGTGAATCAGCCATTCCAATGGCCCATAAACGAATAGAACGGGTATTTTTAAAGCCCCAGCCAATTAAACCATTACCAAATGCGGTAAAGGCCATTGAACAGGCAGATCTGATTGTCATCTCCCCAGGAAGTTTATACACGAGTATTATGCCAAACTTGATCATTCCACAAATTGATATGGCCATCAGGGAAGCGAAAGGTCGTGTGGTTTATGTATGTAATGTCATGACCCAGGCAGGGGAGACAACTGGATATACAGCCAGTGATCATGTGAAAGCCATTTATGATCATGTCGGTGAAGGCTGTATAGATTCAATTATTGTTCATAATGAACCAATCAGCAAGTCCGTACGAAGTGTTTATGCCGAAGAAAACGCGGACCCGGTAGTTTACGACATAGATCAGCTGCTTGCCATGAATTTACAAATCATTGAAGGCGATATTATCGACCATTCAAAAATGACATTGCGCCATGATACGCAGAAAATTGCCAAACTGCTTTATTCTATTATTGATCAATGAACAGAATGGCCTGCTAATTATTTCTGTTTGTTTCAAATTCGATGAAACGATAAGGGGGGTGTGAAGGGATGTCTTTTGCTTCAGAAATAAAGAAAGAGCTGACTTCCATAGAGGTGGATGAATGCTGCAAGACTGCGGAATTGGCAGCATTAATCCGTATGAATGGTGCTATCTCCCTTTCCAGACAGGCATATTTGCTTGATGTGCAAACAGAAAACGCCGCTATTGCCCGCCGCATTTATACATTAATTAAATCTTCCTATCCGCTGCCAGTGGAATTGCTTGTCCGTAAAAAAATGAAATTAAAGAAAAATAATGTATATATCGTTCGTTTAAAAAAGGATGTACGCAAACTGTTGGTTGATCTTGATATTCTTGAGGAACCATATACATTTGTGCGGACAATTTCCAACCAGTTTTTAAATCAAACCTGCTGTCAGCGGGCCTATTTACGTGGCGCTTTTTTAGCTGGAGGATCCATTAATAATCCGGAGACTTCCTCTTACCATTTGGAAATATTCAATTTTTATCAGGAACATAACGATGCCCTATGTGACCTGTTAAACAGCTTTGACCTAAAAGCACGTAAACTGGAACGGAAGAACGGCTATATAACGTATATTAAGGAAGCCGAAAAGATTACCGAGTTTTTAAATTTAATTGGGGCACATAATGCTTTATTTAAATTTGAAGATGTCCGGATTGTTCGTGATATGCGAAACTCCGTTAATCGTCTAGTGAATTGCGAGACAGCAAACCTGAATAAAACAATTGGTGCAGCTTTCAGACAAATTGAAAATATTAAATTTATTGAACAAACAGTCGGATTGGATGCATTGCCGGAAAAACTTCGTGAAATTGCGATATTACGCATTCAATATGAAGATGTCTCATTAAAGGAATTAGGGGAATTGGTTAAGGGCGGCAAGATCTCCAAATCTGGTGTAAATCACCGTCTAAAGAAGATTGATGAGTTTGCCGATAAATTACGCAACGGCGAAAAGTTGGGCGCATTAAAAGAGTAAATACGATGCAATTACCATGTATTTCATGGTATACTATAAACTATTAGAAAGCACCTCCTGTTTAAGGAGGTTGCTTCGATTAAATGTATGACAGCGTTTACAAAAAGGAAGGATGATGGTAGTGGTTGAGAGGTCTGTGACAGTGGAGCTTGAGACAGGATTACAGGCAAGACCAGCAGCACATTTTGTACAGGAGGCAAATCGATACGGTTCTCATTTATTTTTGGAAAAAGATGGGAAACGAATTAATGCCAAAAGTATTATGGGATTGATGAGTCTGGCGATAGGAACTGGTGAGACCATTACATTAATTGCCGAGGGTGCTGATGAGGAGGTTGCCATTAATCATTTGGCTTCGTTTGTTACAGAAACATAGAAAAATGGAGACTAGTTACCAGAGCTGGACATGACTTGTGTTACAGCAATACATTCTATAAAACAAATGAGGCAGATCCCGCAAGACCCGCCTCATTTATTTTTATTTTCTTATCTATCTTTTTCATTGTTTCGTTCCAGCACTTTATCGATCAAACCATATTCTGCTGATTTTTGCGCGGACATGAAATTATCACGTTCCGTATCGTGTTCGATTACCTCCAATGGTTGACCAGTACGTTCAGACATAATACGATTCATGCGTTTTTTGATTTCAATGATCCGTTTAGCATGAATTTCAATATCTGTTGCCTGACCTTGGGTGCCTCCTAATGGCTGGTGAATCATAATTTCACTATTTGGCAGAGCATAACGTTTACCTCTTTCGCCGGCGGTTAATAAGAATGCTCCCATGGACGCGGCCATTCCGGTACAGATCGTTGATACATCGGGTTTAATAAATTGCATCGTATCATAAATAGCCATACCAGCTGTGATGGAACCACCTGGCGAGTTAATGTAGATGGAAATATCTTTTTCCGGGTCCTCGGCTTCCAGGAAGAGTAATTGGGCAACAATAGAGTTTGCCACATTGTCATCGATGGCACTGCCAAGCATAATGATTCGGTCTTTAAGTAGTCGTGAGTAAATATCATATGCCCGTTCTCCGCGATTGGTCTGTTCAATAACTGTAGGGATTAAATTCATGGTTAGTTCCTCCTTCTTTCAATTGATCCATTTAAGAGGATGTTCAAAAAGTCCGGTAAAAATGACGTGCCCCTGCAAAAGGGGGATGCCGACGCCTGAGCGCAAGCCCGTTTTTAGTCGGCCTTCCTTTGAAGCTCGTATTGGCTTGCTTTTCCGCTCCTCATGTACCTTTTATGTACACTCCGGTGCTCAAAGCTACGCCGCCTAGAACTTCTCGGTCCTTTTTATCCTCCTTTTTGAACTCGCACTTTTAGATTGGATAGTTTCATCATACCTAATAGGTCAAAAAAGGTCAAACAAAAACGATCGACATGAACCGCAACCTTTTAAAACCAGCCCTAAAACCGTCTGCAATCCAGGGTGTTTCTTGTAACACGAAATTCCGCTTCTTCCATCATTCCCTATTATACAGAATATAAACTTTATTTATTGAACTTCCAAATTCATTATGTGGAGCACCATTTTTACCAGATCCTTTGTACATTCTCTTTTAATGGTTTTTTAGTTGCTTTTGATGTATTGGTTTGCATCGTGGGAATTCCGACCTTTGATATTTTGATTTTCAGGATGAATATGATACATGGGTGGTGACCTGCTTTGGGGGATTTTCTCTCTTTTCCCAAATTTAGTGGAAAAAATTTGTTATGTCAATGTCAAATGAAACTTTTTCTGTGAAGAGATGATTTTCAGTGGTTTGCAAGGGAAGAGAAAGAATAAATTTGTAAAAAAAGGCTTGTATTTGTAAACTAAAGAAGTTATAATGTTCATTGTGCGTTAATTAATCCGAAATGCGCCCGTAGCTCAGTTGGATAGAGCGTTGGTTTCCGGTACCAAGTCTGCCGGGGGTTCGAATCCTCCCGGGCGCGCTTAAATAAAGCGGCAAGGAAGTAAACATTTGCTTACTCCCTTGCCGCTTTTTCATTGCTAATAGACTTCTAACATCAGAATTTCGCGTGAAGTAATACATACCACAAAAGGACTTAAGCATATCATTATAAAATTTCCCGGGATTATGGCACAATTACAGATAAGGGTTATGGACATGCTACACCATAACAGAATAATGGAGGTTCCGGATGATTAACGTTATTTTTTACACGAAGGAAAATTGCCCATTATGCGAGAATGCGTTGGCTCTTTTGAAACTTTTGCAACAAGATTATTCATTTGATATTGATACACGGGATATCTATAGCAATGACAACTGGCTGGAAAAATATCAATTACTTATCCCATATGTCAAAATAGGTGCAGTTGAACTTGATTGTGAACAAATAAATTTGGCTACCCTTGAAGACGCAATAAAAATGGCAAATTGATATTTATAAGTTGAAATTATCCTGCACTATGATAAAATAAAATTATACAAAGATTCTTTGTGTAATTTTTTTGCTCCAATCGGGACATATTATGACCTATCGGGACATTATTGATCCAGCAAAAGGGGCTTGTCGATGCGAGCTTTAATTGATTTACAAAAAAAATTATTCCCAGATTTGCTGCAAATCATGCAACAACGCTATACCGTATTGAAAAGTGTCAGCATGTTTCAGCCGATTGGCAGGCGAGGTCTTGCGGAACAGGCGGGTATGACTGAACGCTCGGTTCGTGGTGAGGTAGATCTACTGCAGACCCAAGGGTTGTTGGATGTAACCCCAAAAGGAATGCTTATTACGGATGAGGGGAAAGTAGTAGTAAAGCAAATGGCTGCTTTTATGAAAGAAGTCATGGGAATAACAGTTTTGGAAGAACAACTGCAGGATATATTACATGTAGAAAGAGCGATTGTTGTTCCTGGTAATAGCGATGATGAGGATTGGGTAAAACTAGAAATGGGCAAGGCGTGTGTATCGTTTCTCAAAACGATTGTGGCGGACAATCCGACGCTTGCTGTAACCGGTGGGACAACGATGGCTGCTGTGGCACATGCGATGTATCCTATCGGCGATGCTGTGCCATGCCTGTTTGTGCCAGCAAGGGGCGGCATTGGTGAAAAAATGGAGAATCAAGCGAACACAATTGTTGCTGAAATGGCACAAAAGGCAAAGGGGGCATATCGTTTGTTGTATGTTCCCGACCCATTAAGCGAATCATCATATCAATCAATGATTCAGGAACCATCCATACAGGAAGTTTTACAACTGATCCGTAATGCTGACATTGTCTTGCATGGGATTGGTGATGCGCTAACGATGGCCAAACGGCGGAAAACAACTGATCAGGTTATCCGGCAGCTAATCGATCATAAAGCAGTTGGTGAGGCATTTGGTTATTATTTCAATAATCAAGGTGACGTCGTTCACAAGGTACGTACAATCGGCATGCAGATGGAAGATCTGACAAAAGCAAACTATGTCATTACAGTTGCTGGTGGCGCCTCAAAGGCACAAGCTATTACATCTTATTTTAAATGGGGTAAAAGTAATTTGTTTATCACCGATGAAGCCGCGGCAAAAAAGATTTTAAGGGAATAATCTCTTTAAAATATTAAGTTCATGGGAGGACTATCAAATGACAGTAAAAATAGGTATTAATGGATTTGGACGTATTGGACGTAATGTATTTCGCCAAGCATTAAAAAATGATGCAGTAGAGGTTGTTGCAGTGAATGATTTAACCGATGCTGACATGCTTGCACACTTATTGAAATACGATTCCGTACATGGGAAATTGGAAGAAGAAGTTACTGTAAATGGTTCTAATTTAGTTGTTGGCGGCAAAGAAATCAAAGTATTGTCCGAACGTGATCCAGCGGACTTGGGCTGGGGAGACCTCGGTGTACAGGTAGTTATCGAATCAACCGGTCGTTTCACCCATCGCAACGATGCCCAAAAACACTTGGATGCCGGTGCCAAAAAAGTAATCATTTCAGCACCAGCTAAAGAAGAAGATTTAACAATGGTAATGGGTGTCAATGAACAAGATTATGATCCGGCAAAACACCATGTATTATCAAACGCATCATGTACAACTAATGGCATTGCACCACTTGCTAAAGTATTGCATGAAAAATTCGGTTTAAAACGTGGTTTAATGACTACTGTTCATTCCTATACCAACGATCAGCAAATTCTTGACCTGCCACACAAAGATTACCGTCGTGCCCGTGCAGCTGCACAAAATATTATTCCAACAACAACCGGAGCGGCAAAAGTAGTTGGTAAAGTATTGCCAGAACTTAACGGTAAATTGAACGGTATGGCCATTCGTGTACCAACACCAGATGGTTCAATCATTGATTTAGTTGCTGATCTTGAGCAAAATGTAACTGCTGAAGACGTCAATGAAGCATTCAAAGAAGCTGCAAATGGTGATTTGAAAAATGTCTTGGAATATACCGATGAACCGCTTGTTTCTTCCGATATTGTTGGCAACAGTCATTCCTCTATTTTTGACAGTTTATCAACAATGATTTTGGAAGATAACATGGTGAAAGTTGTTTCCTGGTATGATAATGAAATGGGCTATTCAACCCGTTGTGTAGATATGGCCGCATTCATAGGTGAACAAGGACTATAAGGTAGAATTAGGGTATAATGGGGGAGGATGGCTATTCCTCTCCCTTTTTCATTAGATTAGAAATGACAGATAAAGGGAACAACAAAACCGTACATACTTTTCAGGGAGGCTCTTTATATGAATAAGAAAACATTGACAGACCTTGATGTGAAAGGTAAGAAGGTCTTTTGCCGTGTCGATTTTAACGTGCCAATGAGCGATGGGAAAGTGACTGATGATACCCGCATTAAGGCTGCATTGCCGACCATCGAGTATTTAACGGAACATGGTGCGATTTTAATCCTGGCAAGTCACCTTGGCCGTCCAAAGGGGAATGTGGTAGAAGAACTGCGCTTGGATCCAGTTGCTAAGCGATTGAGTGATCTAATTGGTAAGGAGGTCACTAAAACCGATGCTGTTTATGGGGAAGAAGTGAATCAAGCCATTTCCCAACTTGAAAATGGGGATATATTACTGATTGAAAATGTCCGTTTTGAGCCCGGTGAAGAAAAAAATGATCCCCAACTGATTGAGGCGTTTGCGTCCATGGCAGATTTATATGTGAATGATGCATTTGGTGCCGCCCACCGTGCCCATGCATCTACAACAGGAGTGGGCGAGAAACTGCCTGCTGCGGCCGGTTTTTTAATGGAAAAAGAAATCCGTGTGCTTGGCAATGCCTTAGAAAATCCCGATCGTCCGTTTACAGCGATCATTGGCGGGGCAAAGGTGAAGGACAAAATTGATGTCATTGACCATTTGCTGGATAAAGTTGACAACCTAATTATTGGTGGCGGTCTTGCTTATACGTTTATTAAAGCGAAAGGATATGAAATTGGCAAATCATTGTTGGAGGAAGATAAACTTGATTTGGCCAAGCAATTTATGAACAAAGCTGATGATAAAGGCGTACGCTTTGTCCTGCCAGTCGATGCGGTTGTTGCTGATGATTTTTCCGAAGATGCTAATACCAAAATAGTTGCAATTGATCAAATACCTGCTGATTGGGAAGCGCTCGATATTGGTCCAAAAACACGGGAACTTTATCAAGAGATAGTTGCTGATTCCAAACTAATTATCTGGAACGGACCAATGGGAGTATTTGAAATGAATGCATTTGCTGGCGGAACAATGGCAGTTGCCAAAGCATTGGCTGAAACCGATGGCTATACCGTTATTGGTGGTGGCGATTCCGCTGCAGCTGTTGAGAAATTTGGCTTTGCTGGTGACATGGATCATGTATCGACCGGTGGGGGGGCATCACTTGAATTTATGGAAGGAAAAGAACTTCCAGGTGTCCAGGCACTTGATGATAAATAAAATAGATGAGGTGATAGGATGCGAAAAACTGTAATTGCCGGTAATTGGAAGATGAATAAAGTTTTATCAGAAGCGGATCAGTTCATGGAGGAGATTACGGGCAAAATAACAAATAATGATAATACAGAAGCAATTGTATGTGCACCATTTCCATTCTTGCCTTCCCTTGTGGAAAAAGCAAAAAGATCCAACGTAAAAGTTGGAGCACAAAACATGCACTATGAAGAAAATGGTGCATTTACGGGAGAAGTTAGTCCTGTCATGTTAAATGATTTGGGCGTAACGCACGTTGTTTTGGGGCATTCGGAACGTCGGGAATATTTTGCCGAGACCGATGAGACTGTGAACAAGAAAACCCATGCTGCCTTTCAACATGATCTGATTCCGATAGTCTGCGTTGGCGAAACTTTGGAGCAACGGGAAAACAATGAGACTATGGATCATGTCAAAAATCAAGTGCAAAAGGCATTGGCCGGTCTGACCAATGACCAGGTTGAGCAAACAATGATTGCTTATGAACCGATTTGGGCAATTGGTACAGGAAAAACAGCCACAAGTGACCAGGCTAATGAAGTTTGCAGTCATATTCGTAAAGTGATTGGAGAATTGACATCAACAGACGTAGCGGAAAACGTAGTCATCCAATATGGCGGAAGCGTCAAACCAGCAAATATCGATGAATTACTGGCTAAATCGGATATTGATGGTGCCTTGGTCGGCGGTGCAAGTCTCGAAGCCAATTCATTCCTGCAACTTGTGGAGGCGGGTACGAAATGAGTAGTAATAAGCTAGCAGCAATTATTATTCTTGATGGATTTGGAATTCGTCAAGAGAAACAAGGAAATGCAGTAAAGCAGGCCAATAAGCCAAACTTTGACCGGTATTGGGAAAAATACCCTCATAATCAGTTACAGGCAAGTGGAAAAGCGGTTGGACTTCCTGAAGGACAAATGGGAAATTCCGAAGTTGGCCATTTGAACATTGGTGCAGGAAGGATTGTTTATCAAAGTCTGACCCGCGTTAATTTGTCAATTGAAGAAGGAGACTTTTTCGAAAACAGTGCTTTTGTTAAATCGGTGCAGCATGCCAAACAACACGACAAAGCATTGCATATCTTTGGCTTGTTGTCAGATGGTGGGGTTCATAGCCATATTAACCATTTGTTTGCTTTACTAAAATTAGCCCAAAAACAGGGTCTTGACAAGGTTTATGTTCATGCATTTTTGGATGGGCGAGATGTTGGTCCAAAAACAGCGAAAAAATACATCAAGGAAACGGAAGAAAAAATGAAGGAATATGGTGTCGGTGAATTTGCCACGATTTCCGGCCGGTATTATTCCATGGATCGGGATAAACGCTGGGATCGGGTGAAAAAAGCTTATGATGCCATGGTTTATGGGGAAGGACCAAAATACCAGGATCCGTATACATTGGTTAATGACTCGTATGAAAATGGAATTTATGATGAGTTTGTTATTCCATCCGTTTTAACAGATGAAAATGGAAAACCGAAAGCAACCGTCCAAGATGGGGATTCAATCATTTTTTATAATTTCCGTCCAGACCGAGCCATTCAGATTTCAAGAACCTTTGCCAATGAAGACTTTCATGACTTTGATCGTGGTGATAAGGTGCCACAAGATCTTGACTTTGTGATGCTGACCAATTTCAGTGAGTCTGTTGATGGCTATGTCGCTTATCAGCCGGTAAATCTTGATAATACGATTGGCGAAGTATTATCTCAGAACAATATGAAACAACTGCGGATTGCCGAAACGGAAAAATATCCGCATGTTACCTTCTTTATGAGTGGTGGCCGTGAGCAGGAATTTCCGGGTGAGAAACGGATTTTGATTAATTCACCAAAGGTTGCGACGTATGACTTGAAACCGGAGATGAGTGCGTATGAGGTGACCGACGCATTGCTTGAGGAGCTTGATAAAGGCGAAGAGAATGCGATTATCTTAAACTTTGCCAATCCTGATATGGTTGGTCATTCAGGTAAATTGGAGCCAACGATAAAAGCAATTGAAGCGGTTGACGAATGTCTTGGTAAAGTAGTAGATAAAATCACGGAACTTGGTGGTCATGCGATTATTTTTGCGGATCATGGCAACTCGGATGAAGTGGTCACACCAGATGGTAAACCGATGACGTCGCACACAACAAATCCGGTTCCGGTAATTGTGACCAAAGAAGGTGTTGAGCTGCGAGACGGTGGCATTTTAGCAGATGTTGCTCCGACATTGCTTGACCTGTTAGATGTTGAGAAACCAGAAGAAATGACTGGTGAATCATTGATTACAAAACAATAGATAATAAATATAAAGGAGTGTTTTTAATGCCATATATTACAGATGTTTATGCACGAGAAGTATTAGATTCCCGCGGTAACCCAACTGTTGAAGTGGAAGTTTTTACGGAGTCAGGAGCATTTGGTTCCGCAATCGTTCCAAGCGGTGCCTCTACAGGTGAGTACGAAGCTGTAGAATTACGTGATGGAGATAAAGATCGTTATCTTGGCAAAGGGGTCACACAAGCAGTCAAGAATGTCAATGAAACGATTGCTCCGGAATTACTTGGTCTGGATGTTACCCGGCAAAATGTTATTGACCGGTTAATGATTGAGCTGGATGGTACAGAAAACAAAGGAAAATTGGGTGCTAATGCAATTTTGGGTGTCTCAATGGCAGTAGCCCATGCAGCGGCAAGTTATTTGGAAATGCCATTATATAATTACTTAGGCGGCTTTAATGCAAAAACACTGCCAACACCAATGATGAACATTTTAAATGGTGGTGAACATGCAGACAACAATGTTGATATCCAGGAGTTCATGGTCATGCCTGCTGGTGCCCCATCATTCAAAGAAGCACTGAGAATGGGGGCGGAGGTTTTCCATTCCCTGAAGAATGTGCTGAAGAAAAAAGGCTATAATACTGCTGTTGGTGATGAGGGTGGATTTGCGCCAAACCTTGGTTCCAATGAAGAGGCTTTGCAGACTATTGTTGAGGCCATTGAGGCAGCCGGTTATAAACCTGGTGAAGAAGTGAAACTTGCGATGGATGTTGCCTCATCCGAAATATATGAAGATGGCAAGTATAACCTCAAAGGTGAAGGTGTGGTTCGTACTTCAGAAGAAATGGTCGATTGGTACGAATCATTGGTTGAGAAATATCCAATTGTTTCCATTGAGGATGGATTGGATGAAGATGACTGGGAAGGCCACAAAAAATTAACAGACCGTTTGGGCAGCCGTGTTCAATTAGTTGGGGACGACCTGTTTGTTACCAATACCGTACGCTTGGCAAAGGGTATTGAACAGGGTGTAGGAAACTCCATCCTTGTTAAAGTAAATCAAATTGGCACTTTAACGGAGACATTCGAAGCGATCGAAATGGCTAAACGTGCTGGTTATACGGCAATTATTTCTCACCGTTCAGGAGAAACAGAAGATGCCACCATCGCTGACATCGCAGTTGCTACCAACGCAGGTCAAATTAAAACAGGCGCACCTTCCCGCACGGATCGTGTAGCCAAATATAATCAGCTCTTGCGTATTGAAGATGAGCTAGCCGGTATGGGTGAATATGCCGGAGAGACAGCATTTTATAACCTGAAAAAGTAAATAGGTTCCGTTCATTTTACACCACTTACCCGAACAGCGGGATAGTGGTGTTTTTCTTTTGGTCTAGGACAATGCAGGTGGTTAATAAGGTATAAGGAAACATACTTTTTACAAAAACAGGAGGAATTGCATGGCGGTAAAAGTGCTACTGTTTGGGGATATTGGAATTGATGATACGGTTGCACTTATGTATGGTTATTTTAAAGATGAAATTGATATCGTGGGGGTCGTGGCCGATTATGGCAATATACCACGAAAAAGAGCGGTAAGGAGTGTTCGTTACTTGTCCCGTTTATTGGGAATATCCGAAGATGAAGTCAAAATTATTGGGGGTGCAGAACTCCCCTTAACAGGTACCGAGCCAACATATTTTCCGGAAATCCACGGGGAATATGGATTGGGACCGATTATCCCACCTCACCTTCCTGATGGGACGATTGAAAATTTTTTTGAAATCATCGATATCATCAAAAAGTATCAAAATGAATTGATTATCGTCAACATTAGCCGGTTAACATCGTTGGCGACTATGTTTGTTTTATACCGTCATTTAATGCAAAAAGTTCAATCAATCTATATTATGGGTGGGGCATTTTGGGTACCGGGGAATGTGACCGCTGTATCAGAGGCGAATTTTTACGCTGATCCTATTGCTGCAAAAACGGTGCTGAATCATGCCCAACGTGTTACCATCATTCCTTTAAATGTTACCCAAAAGGCCGTCATCACTCCGCAAATGGTTGATTACATTGCCCATAAAGGAAAAGCGAAGATCATAAAGCCACTAATGGATTATTATTACAACTTTTATAAAAAACGTAATCCACTTATCCAAGGGAGTCCTGTTCATGATGCTTTAACCTTAATGGCAACTGTTCATGAAGAGATGTTTGGCTTTAGTTATCTTCCGGTTGAAATTGTTCAGGATCCACATGGAGTTGCCAAAGGTCAAAGTCTCGCGGATATTCGACCATATTTAAATCCGAAAAACAAAAAGGGAAAGATACATCGAATTGCTTTTACACTCGATTATTCAAGATTTTATAATGATTTTATGTCGGTTATGACCGGAGAGCGTTTTTAATGGGTATCCAAATGTGCTAATCTAGAAAAAGAATTATAGATTAGCGGGGTGGTTACCATCGATATATTCGAGGCAATCAAGGGGAGAAGAAGTACACATAGTTTTTATCCTGACGAAGTAAATATATCGATTTTAAAAGAAATTTTTACATATGGGTCATGGGCTCCGACACACTATATGAAAGAGCCGTGGAACATAAAACTGTACCAGGCCAAGGGAAAAGAGAAACTGGTGGATGCCATTATTGCGAGTTACCAGCGGATAGGTATGCTTAAGCAAGATAATGACCCAAAAACAGTAAAGATGATTGCATCCATGAAACAATTTTTATTGGAAATTCCTCATCATGCATTGATATACTTTACCATTAACCCGGAGCCAATTCGTTATGAAGAGGAATACGCTTCTGTTTGTGCTTTTATTCAGAACATGCAATTGGCGGCATGGTCGTTTGGAGTGGGCATGTTATGGACCATTACGCCATATATGCATGATCCCGGATTTGCCGAGGACATTGGGTTGGATAGTGATCAAGTGAAGATTGCTGCGGTTATGCAGATTGGCTATCCAAAACAAATCTCAAGGAATAAAGGGAGGACAGCGATTGAACAAAAACTTGAAATTATTTCGGAATAAATAGACCCAAATGGAATATTCCGGATAGGGCGATTATATATCGACAAAACGTGCAGATGTATCAGCCCAGGACGATCAATAATAACAACCCGCTTGACCAGATTGTCCAGGCGGGTTGTTGCTGTTTCCTATTCTGTTTTTTCTTTGATGAATTCCACAACTTCTTCAGCGGTTCCCATGCTAAGAATTTTTTCTTTATAGGAGGCGAGTTTTTCTTTTGATAGATGCGAAAGCTGTGTTCTGGCTGGTAGAATTGATGTAGCACTCATGCTAAACTCATCAAGACCTAACGCCAATAGAATCGGAATTGCAATTGGATCACCGGCCATTTCCCCACACATGCCAACCCATTTATCTTCACTATGAGCAGCCTCAATTACATTGTTCACCAGGTTCAAAATTGCCGGATTGTATGGCTGATACAAATAGGAGACACGTTCGTTCATCCGATCCGCTGCCATGGTGTATTGAATCAAATCGTTGGTTCCTACACTAAAAAAGTCTACTTCCTTAGCGAACTGTTTAGCAATGACAGCTGTTGCAGGAATTTCTACCATGATACCAATTTCAATATGATCGGAGACCTCTTTTCCTTCTTTTTTCAGGTCTTCTTTTTCATCGAGCAAGATGGCTTTTGCCTGGCGAAATTCTTCCAGCGTAGCAATCATCGGGAACATAATTTTTAAATTTCCATGGGCACTGGCACGTAATAAGGCGCGCAATTGCGTGCGGAAAACTGATTCATTTTCCAGGCAGAAACGAATTGCACGAAAACCAAGGAATGGATTCATTTCTTTTGGTAAATCCAAATAGCTGATTTCCTTATCCCCGCCGACATCAAGTGTTCTGACTACAACCGGCTTGTCACCGAATTGCTCCAGCACTGACTTGTAAGCCTCATATTGCTCTTCTTCGGTTGGAAGTTCGGATTTCCCCATGTAAAGAAACTCGGTACGATAAAGTCCTACACCTTCTCCACCGTTTTCCAAAACTCCTGTAACATCTTGAGGTGTGCCGATATTGGCAACCAATTCGACTTGCTCCCCATCAGAAGTCATTGTAGGCTCATTTTTTAATTTTGCCCATTCTTCTTTCTGCTTAGCAAAATCTTCCTGTTTTTTTCTGTATGCTGTCAGTTCATCATCTGAAGGGTTAACAATAACTTGTCCTTTCAGACCATCAACAATTACGGTATCATTGTGGGAAACCATATTCGTGATTTCTTTTGTTCCGACAACGGCTGGAATTTCAAGTGATCGCGCCATAATCGCGGAATGAGAGGTGCGGCCGCCAATATCTGTGGCAAACCCTTTGACAAATTTGCGATTTAATTGCGCTGTGTCGGATGGTGTTAAATCGTGAGCAATTACAACCACTTCTTCATCTATCAAAGCGGGGTCGGGAAATGTTACACCAAGCAGATGAGCCATAACCCGTTTGGTAACATCCTGAATATCCGCAGCACGTTCCCGCATATATTCATTGTCCATGTTTTTAAATATCTCGATAAATGTGTTGGCTGTTTCTTCCAAAGCGGCTTCGGCCATGACATTATCAGTGGTGATCTTGTCCTTGATCGGATTAATCAATTCAGGATCACTTAGTACAAGCAAATGGGCGGAAAAAATTTCGGCATGCTCGTCACCAATTTCTTGTTTGGCGTGGGCTTTGATTTTTTCTAATTCTTGTTTAGATATTTCCAATGCCTGATCCAGACGTTTTATTTCTTCGTTTGGATTATCGATTGGTTTTTTGCCAAATGATAAATCGGGAGTAACAAGTTGATAGGCTTTTGCAATGGCAATCCCATTTGCAGCAGCAATTCCATCTATAAATGACATAATGTTTACGACCAGCCTTTCTTGTAAAAAAAATGTATATAACCATCTATTATTTTAACTTTTCCACAAGCCAGTTTCAAGTTATAGTGCGTAATTGCGGGCATTTTGTCGAAAACGTGACACTATCTTCCAATTCTCGGTCGCTATTTTACGTATACCGTAAATGTCTGCCTTCGCTTTCCACTTGCTATTGGAAATAAGATTATGCTAAAGTATTATTAGGTAATTGTACGTTACAGGAGGTGCCATACGTAATGTTAGGGGTCGTACACATTTTGTTAGTGATCGATGCAATCATAATGATCGTTTTAGTTTTATTACAATCGGGTAAAAGCGAAGGCTTATCCGGTGCTATATCGGGTGGTGCGGAACAGTTATTCGGGAAACAAAAAGCCAGAGGAGCCGACCTGTTCCTGCATCGAAGTACAATTGTGACAGGAGTCATTTTCTTCGTCTTAGCTTTTTTAAGTGCATACGTATTACAATAAAGTGAAACTTCATTTCGTAGAGTGATCTTCCTCTACGAAATGTTAGTTAAGCAAATCAGGAATTTACGGGATGTTTATCCCCCGCCTGCTATGTTTTTGGTTTATTAATGCTAAGCGGTGGGGATTCAGAACGTTCATTCGTGATAATCAATAGTTGTTAACCCTACTGTAAAAAGAACAGTGGGGATTATTTTTTATTTGGGAGGAAAAATGGAATAATGTAAACAAACAACATTTACGTCTTTTTTCCTCGAATCATGTACAATAGAATAATATGGTAAGCATTTTAAAGGAGTTTGAACACGTATGAAAATAAAACAACCAGAACCGTTTACGTTTGAAGCTGGTCAACGTGCGGTATTATTATTACATGGGTTTACCGGTCATTCGGCAGATGTACGCATGTTGGGACGATTTTTAGAAGGAAAAGGCTATACCTCGCATGCGCCAATATACCGTGGTCATGGTCTCCCCCCCGAAGAAATAATAAAAGCAAATCCGGAGCAATGGTGGGAAGATGTCCAAAATGCACTTCAACATTTACGTGATCTTGGCTATGAGGAGATTGCTGTTGCCGGTCTATCACTTGGCGGGGGGTTGGGGTTGAAACTGGCCTATTCAGAAAATATAAAAGCCATCATTCCCATGTGCGCACCGATGTTTTTTGATAATACAACCCAGTTAACTCAAGGGTATAAAACATTTGCGAAAGAATATAAACAACTGGAAGGAAAAAGTGATGATATCATTAAGCAGGAAGTAAAAGAATTACTGGAAAATTCTACGGATCTGTTTGCACAGCTAGGATCGTTTATTACGGAAGTGAAACATAATGTCGATACGATATATACACCAACCTTTGTCGTTCAAGCGCGAAAGGATGAAATGATTAACACGGATAGTGCCCAATTCATTTATGACAATGTGGAAGCAGAAGATAAATATATAAAATGGTATGAGGAATCAGGTCATATTATTACGTTGGATAAGGAAAAGGATAAATTGCATCACGATATTTATCAATTCCTCGAGTCGCTCGATTGGCAGCGATGATCGTGTGTTTTTAAAAATAGGCAAACAGGTAAATAATAATGTAGGAAAGAAGGTGAAACGTATGGAAGAAATAAAGCAGCGTATCCTCGATTTTTTTCATGAAAATGGGACAAGACCATTATCTGTAGAAGAAATAGAACAATCATTAGAGCTTGAGTACTCCGAGGATTTTAAGGAACTAATTAAATCACTAAATGCGTTGGAAAATGAAGGTGAACTTGTCAGAACCAGAAAAAACCGTTTTGGCTTACCGGAAAAAATGAACTTGATCCGTGGCTGTATTCAAATGCATGCAAAGGGATTTGCTTTCTTAATCCCGGACGATGATAATCAGCGGGACATTTATATCCATTATTCTGATTTGGCATCAGCGATGAATGGTGATAAAGTTTTGGTTCGGTTGGAGAAGAAGAGTGAGGCTGGACATCGACCAGAGGGGAAAGTAATTCGTATCCTTGAGCGGGCCGTACATACGGTTGTAGGCACGTTTGAAAATAACCGGTCATTTGGCTTCGTTATAGCAGATGATAAGCGCATACCTAACGATATTTTCATTCCCAAGAACATGACACAGGGTGCAGTGACCGGTCATAAAGTGATTGTTTATATTACAAAATATCCGGAGGGCAGGAAAAGTGCGGAAGGGGAAGTTATCCAAATTCTTGGACATAAAAATGACCCCGGAATCGATATTCTTTCCATTATCTATAAACACGGCATTAAAATAGAGTTTCCGGAAGAAGTATTATCGCAAGCTGCAGAGGCACCGGAGAGTATCAGGGAGGATGAAAAAGCGTTACGTCGCGATTTGCGTGATGAAATGATTGTGACCATTGATGGTGCTGATGCCAAAGATCTTGATGACGCTGTTTCCGTTAAGCAATTAGACAATGGAAATTATCAACTCGGTGTCTATATTGCAGACGTCAGTTATTATGTTAAAGAAGGGACCCCTATGGATAAAGAGGCTTATGAACGGGGCAACAGTGTCTATTTGGTAGACCGGGTAATCCCGATGATTCCACACCGACTGTCCAATGGCATCTGTTCATTAAACCCAAAAGAGGACCGATTGACGTTGGGTTGTTCAATGGAAATTAATTCCAAAGGGGAAATTGTTAATCACGAAATTTTTCAAAGTGTCATTAATACAACGGAACGAATGATCTATCGCGATGTCAACAAGATTTTGGTCGAAAAAGATGAAACGGTACGCAACCAATATGAATCACTTGTACCAATGTTTGAAAAAATGGAAGAGCTGGCGGTCATCTTAAGGAAAAAGCGGATGAGCCGGGGAGCGATTGATTTTGATTTTAAAGAGGCCCAAGTACTTGTTGATGAAAACGGCAAGCCGGAAGATGTCGTATTACGCGAACGTTCGGTTGCTGAGCGATTAATTGAAGAATTTATGCTGGCGGCGAATGAAACCGTTGCGGAACATTTTCATTGGATGGACGTACCATTTATCCACCGTATCCATGAAAATCCAGATGAAGGAAAATTACAAACCTTTTTCGACTTTCTTGCGGGTCTTGGTTATTCTGTAAAAGGAACTGCCAATGACATTCATCCACGAAGTTTGCAACAAGTACTGGAGAAGGTGAAAGGCAAGCCGGAAGAGATGATTGTATCCAAGTTGATGCTGCGTTCCATGAAACAGGCGAAATATGATCCGCAGAGTATCGGTCATTTTGGTTTGGCAACAGAATTTTATACCCATTTCACCTCTCCAATTCGACGTTACCCGGATTTAATCGTACACCGGTTAATTCGCACGTACTTGTTGGAGAATCATTTGGATAAACCAACTCTGAAAAAATGGAAAGAACGCATGCCGGACATTGCCAAACATACATCGGCGACCGAGCGTGCTGCGGTTGATGCAGAACGTGACACAGATGATTTGAAAAAAGCAGAATATATGAATGATCGGATTGGTGAGGAATATACGGGTGTGATCAGCTCCGTAACCAATTTTGGCATGTTTGTCGAGCTGGAGAATACGGTCGAGGGACTTATTCATGTCAGTACCTTAACCGATGATTATTATCATTATGATGAACAAAATCAAGCTCTAATTGGTGAGCGAACGGCTAATATTTATCGGATTGGTGATGAAGCAGAGGTTCGAGTTACAAGTGTGAACCTTGATGAACATACGGTTGATTTTGAAATGATTCAACCCATCCGTAAACGGCGCAAGCAAAAAAAGCATAAAAATAAATAGGTTGTTAAAGAATTGTTCAAAAGGGTATCTAAAATAACGGATACCCTTTTTTGAACCGAAAACAGTAGAGATGCATATTTTAAAGTAAAGTTGCATGGGGGAAATTTAATTGTTGACAACTAATTAAATGTCATTTATACTACACAATATAACAAATTCAATTAAAATGCATGTACACAAAATGATGATAAAAATGAGAAAAAGACAGGAGAATAATAAAGAAAAGAAGGGACGAGAATGGAAAATTCAATTACGGTCAAGCAGTTGAATGTATCCTATAATGGTATACCGGCCATTACAAATATATCTTTTCATATGAGCGGAGGAAAGCTTGCAGGCATCATTGGACCCAATGGTGCAGGAAAGTCCACTTTGATGAAGGCAATCCTGGGCTTAATACCAAAAGATAAGGGTGAAGTATCGTTTGCCGGTAAATCGATTAAGGAAGTCCGGAAAAAGATTGCCTATGTTCCGCAGCGAAATGATATCGATTGGGATTTCCCGATTACAGTCCTTGATACGGTTGTACTTGGTACTTATCCCAAACTCGGTATATTTCATCGCCCAAAAAAGCAGGATAAAGAATGGGCTTACGAATGTTTACAACAAGTCGGCATGGAGGACTTTGCTAAAAAACAAATTGGTGAATTGTCGGGCGGTCAGCAGCAACGTATCTTTTTGGCAAGGGCGCTCGCGCAACAGGCATCCTACTTTTTCCTGGATGAACCATTTGTTGGTATCGATATTTCGAGTGAAAAAACAATTATTGCCATTTTAAAACGACTTCGTGATGAGGGGAAAACTGTATTTGTCGTTCACCATGATTTAACGAAGGTTGACGACTACTTTGATGATTTATTATTAATTAATCAGGAATTAGTTCAGTACGGATCGGTTCAGACGGTGACACAACCCGAGTTAATGTCCAAGGCATATCGAACCAACTTTTCAACGTTGAATAAGTTGGGGGTTGGTGTCTAATGGAATTTATCTCGGATATAATGAACTATGGTTTCCTGCAAAAAGCATTATTTACTTCGATCATGGTCGGCGTGATATGTGGCGTGATTGGCTGTTTTATCGTTTTGCGGGGCATGGCACTAATGGGTGACGCCATCTCCCATGCGGTTCTTCCAGGTGTAGCAATTTCTTATATGCTGGGGATTAATTATTTTTACGGCGCTGTTCTGTTTGGTATATTAACCGCACTTGGAATTGGTGTTGTCAGCCAAAATAGCCGAATCAAAAATGACTCATCGATCGGGATTGTATTTTCTGCATTTCTTGCGTTAGGGGTTATCTTGATTTCCAAAGCGCAAAGTGCCACTGATTTAACACAAATCCTGTTCGGGAACGTGTTATCGGTCAAATCATCTGATATGTGGATGACGCTTATTGTTGGCGGTATTGTATTACTTGTTGTCATCCTGTTTTATAAAGAACTTTTAATTAGCAGTTTTGATCCAACCATGTCGGCTGCCTATGGTTTACCAATTCGCGTTATTCATTATACGATCATGATTTTACTGACCATGGTCACGGTAGCCTCTCTACAAACGGTTGGGGTTATTTTGGTTGTTGCAATGCTGATCACACCTGCATCAACGGCTTATTTGTTAACAAACCGACTATCAACCATGATCGTTTTGTCATCACTATTTGGCGCTGTTTCTGCCATGGTTGGTCTGTACTTTAGTTTTGTTTATAACTTGAGCTCTGGAGCGGTAATCGTACTTGTCACGACATTGCTCTTTATCCTTGCCTTCATCTTTGCTCCTAAGCAAGGGATACTATGGCGATTTATTCGAACGCATAAAAATAGAACGGCAGCTGAATAGGTTTAATGCCGCTAAAGAGAGGTGAGAAAAGGCATGATGAAAAAATTGGGTAAAATGATAGTTGTTTTTCTCGGGACTATCTTCATATTAGCTGCATGTGGCACAAATTCCTCCGGGAAAGATAATTCGGACGGAAAAATCCAGGTCGTTACCACATTTACGATCTTGGAGGACATGGTCAATGAGATAGGCGGAGACCAGGTTGAAGTTTATAACCTTGTCCCGATTGGAACGGATCCACACGAGTATGAACCACTTCCGGAAGACATTAAAAAAGCATCCGATGCTGATGCCTTATTTTATAATGGGCTGAATTTGGAAGGCGGTAAACACGGGTGGTTCTTTAAATTAACCGACTCTGTTGAACAAGACGAGAACCGCATTTTTAAATTAACAGATGGTGTCGAACCAATGTATTTAACAGGTGAAAAGGGAAAAGAAGAGGAAATCAACCCTCACGCCTTTGCGAACCCGAACGTTGGCATTAAAATGACCGAAAATGCCCGTGACGCATTAATTAAGGTGGATCCCGAACATAAAGCGGAATACGAAAAAAATGCGGATGCTTATTTAGATAAGCTAAAAGAAATTGATCAGGAATACCAGGATAAAATTGCAGATATTCCTGAAGAAGATCGTGTGCTGGTAACCAGTGAACGTGCCTTTCAATATTTGGCCGATCAATATGGTCTGAAAGAAGGTTATATCTGGGCGATTGATACAGAAGAAAATGGTACACCAGAACAAATTAAATCGTTAATCCATTTTGTCAAGGGAAACGATGTACCCGGATTATTTGTTGAATCTAATGTGGACACCCGGCCGATGGAGACTGTTTCTAAAGAGACCGGGGTGGAGATTGCCGGAACACTTTATTCTGATGAAATAGGAAAACCGGGTGAAGAAGGAGATACGTATCTTTCTTACTTGGAATATAACATTAATGAAATACACGATGTATTAGCAAAGTAATGATTGTAAGGGGCATGGTTTTTCGCACATGAAGAGAAATCATGTCCATTTATTTTAGTTGGAATTATACTATTTTTTTGCTAAAATAAGGCACATGTAAATAGTAGGAGGATACCGGTATGCCAAAAGGAACTGGGAAAACACTCGCGCAAAATAAAAAAGCATCCCATGATTATTTTATTGAAGAAACTTATGAGGCGGGGATTGTGTTGCAAGGTACGGAAATTAAATCTGTCCGTGCAGGTCGTATTAATTTAAAGGATGCTCACGCACGAATTGACCGTGGGGAAGTCAAGCTTATTAATATGCATATCGCCACATACGAACAGGGAAACCGATTTAATCATGATCCAACCCGAACCCGAAAATTGTTGCTTCATCGCAAGGAAATTGATAAATTAACTGGATTAATTCAACAACAGGGTTATGCACTTGTACCGCTAAAAGTTTATATAAAAAATGGTGTTGCGAAAATCCTGCTTGGTCTTGGTCGTGGAAAGAAAAAATACGATAAACGGGAAGACCTGAAGCGGAAACAAATGAAATGTGATGCTGATCGTGCAATAAAAGAACATAACCAAACGTAAAGTTTTCCAGCACTTGATTTTATGATGATCTGTGATATAATTATATTTGTCGTTAGGGAGTTATTGACTTCATTTAATGACATGTTAACTTCATAACAGCTCAATACATCCTCGAGCGTTACTCTTTTATGGGGACGTTACGGATTCGACAGGGATAGATTGAGCTCAGGTTGCACGTCGAGGTTACGGCTCGTAAAACGTTATTCGCCTAAATATAACTGGCAAAACTAACAATCAACCAGCTTTAGCTGCTGCGTAAGTAGTACTAAAGCGATCCTTCCTGCCATCGCCCGTGTGGCAGATTGAAGGGTCTCAAATGAAGCGGGCTATACTGTCATTCGCCGTCTGAGGATGATAGTTGAAACCAATCAGACTAGCTACTTGAGAAGCCTGTTGGTAGGCTAACGATGTAGCGAATGATAATATACCAACTACGCGTGTAGAAGCCTGAGTGGCGATATCCCTGGACGTGGGTTCAACTCCCACCGTCTCCACCAATACATAAGTTGGTGGTTTTTTTGTGTTTTGATAAATCCGTTTCAAAATATTTATGATTTACAATGCTTAGTCATAGCACGAAGAACTTTGCTTCAAATAACCTCTTTTCATTTAATAATTCACTACTATATTTTCCATTCCTGGGAGTAACCAAGTTGTACTTGCTAAGGATCCATTCAGCGCGTTTCCTCTTTTGTTCTATTCTTAAAAAATATAAACACTCTCCAGTGTAAAAAATACATCTTCTTTCTTTTTTATGTACAGATTACTGAATGAAGTTTCACTTTAAACGGAAAGGGAAATGTAAATTGTAGAAAGGGTGTTGAAAAATGACTAATTTATATCAAAAAGAAAACATGAATCATTTAAGTCAGTTAAAGGATTTCGCTCCGGAACAAATGCATGCTTTCTCTGAGTATAATGAAGCCGTTTTTAAAGAGGGAGCATTAACGAAAAAAGAAAAAGAGATCATTGCCGTTGCTATTGCCCATGTGACTGAATGCCCGTACTGTATTGATAGTCATACGCGCAATGCCAAGGCAGCTGGAGCCTCGTTAAAAGAATTGGTTGAAGCTATATTTGTCGTTTCTGCAATAGAGGCAGGAGGTGCAGTGACACATAGTACCAATATGCATAATGCAAAGGACTCGGATTCCTCGGATACCCTTTATGCACGATCCATTTGAAAAAACTGAACCAATTAGGAAAAAGTGCTCCGGATGGCTTTAGGGGATATTCCAACTTCAGTGCAACAGCCATGAAGGAAGGAGAACTGGATGCTAAATTTAAGGAGATTCTCGCAGTAGCTGTTGGACATGCTACATTATGCCCGTATTGTATCGATGTGCACACGAAAAATGCAGATAAAGCCGGAGCTACCGATGAAGAACTATCGGAGGCTGTATTGGTAGCATCGGCATTGCTTGCTGGCGGTGCATATGCGCATATGGCGAATATGATACAAAGCTACAATGATGAGGTATAAAGTAAACTTCATGGTAAAATAAAGCTGTAACCTTGGAAGGACTTCCTTTTTTGGAGGTCTTTTTTGTATAGATAGATCATAACTACTTAAACTACTTAAGAGTAACAAAGAGTGTATTGAATTTAGGAAATATTCTTCATTTATATCTTGACGATAGTGAAAAAGTATTAGATAATACTTGTGAGTAATATAATGAATACGATTGTTAAACGGGCCGGGTTAACGCAACCGACTTTTTATCTATATTTTAAAGGTAAGAAGATAATTGCGGAACTGGTCCGTTTATTTTGTACGTAATTGTCGAAGCTGGTTACGAACATAATAAATAAAAATGGAAGAATTTGTAATTGAACGCTGCTTTTCATAAAATAAGGGGGTTGATTATTATCATGGAAGTGGTGGGGGGAAAGAAAGAAGGAAAAGTTAGGGAAGAATGGGTTTCATTGATCTTAATGGCAAAACAATTGGGAATCAAACCAGATGAGGTCAGAAATTTTATAAAGAAAAATTCGCGAGTTCATACGGATAAGAATTAGAATAAAATGGTGAACTTGGCCATTCGATGGCTGAAAATCCTTTTGTTTCATTGGCTTTAACGATAGAATATATGGTGAAAACTATTTTTTAAAGGAGTTATATCATGACTACATACCCAAACATAAATGAAACAAAAGAACGGATTAAGCAATTGGTATCGATTCCAAGCCCATCCGGTAACACGGGAAAAGTAATGCAGCATGTAGAAGATATGTTAAAGAATCTGCAAGTGGAAACAAAGCGTAATCATAAAGGTGGACTAATCGCAACATTGCCCGGGAAAAACGATCAAGAACACCGCATGTTAACTGCCCATGTTGACACGCTGGGCGCGATGGTCAAGGAAATAAAAGATAACGGACGGCTTCGTCTTGACCTTATTGGCGGGTTTAAATATAACGCCATCGAAGGGGAGTATTGTGAAATTGAGACAGCAAGCGGAAAAACTTTTACCGGGACCATACTGATGCACCAAACATCAGTCCATGTTTATAAAAATGCGGGAGAGGCGAAACGCAATCAGGAAAATATGGAAGTCCGGATCGATGCAAAAGTGGAAAATGCAGAAGATATTCGCAATCTGGGAATTGAAGTTGGTGATTTTGTTTCCTTTGATCCGCGTGTTCAACTAACCGGTAATGGGTTCATTAAATCACGCCATTTGGATGATAAAGCAAGTGTTGGTATTTTATTGCAATTGATCAAACGATTAAAAGAAGAACAAGCAACATTACCATATACAACCCATTTTTTGATTTCCAATAATGAAGAGATTGGTTATGGCGGTAATTCGAATATACCAGCAGAAACGGTAGAGTATTTGGCGGTGGATATGGGCGCTATGGGTGATGGACAATCAACGGATGAATATACAGTTTCTATTTGTGTAAAAGATGCCAGCGGACCCTATCATTATGGGCTGCGTAAACACCTGGTGGATTTGGCCAAAACACATAACATCGGATATAAATTGGATATTTATCCGTATTATGGATCAGATGCTTCAGCAGCAATCAAGGCAGGAAATGATATTGTCCATGGGTTGATTGGGCCTGGTATTGATTCTTCGCATGCGTATGAAAGAACGCATGAGAGCTCTTTGGATTGTACAGAGCAATTGTTGTATCATTATGTGCTTTCCGAAATGGTCATTCACTAAACTATTATAATAAATGAAGCGAACTTACCTTTGCTTGTTAAGGATTTCCTTTCTCACTTTTTTTCATACGCCTTATCCAATTGGCAAAAACTATTGTATTTTGGAGGTGAGAACGCAAGGTGAGTCAGGCGAATATGTTATCATGAAGGGATTCAAAAATATAGTGGATGGTGATCTTTGTGTCCAAAAACAGGCAAAACAGAGACCAAATATTGAAGCATTTAAAAAGTATTATTATCTCTACATTAAATGATACCCCCACAAATGTATATCTATTTGGTTCATGGGCTCGAATGGAGGAAAAAAGAACCTCGGATATTGATATTGCACTACTGTCACCGGAGGGAATTCCAGACTATAAATGGGCGGAACTTCGTGAACGTATTGAGGAGTCAACATTGCCATATCATGTTGACTTAGTTGATTTATCAAAAGCGGATCATGAATTTGTAATCAAGGTTGAAAAGGAGGGAATAAAATGGAAAGATTATTCGAACGTATTCAGGTCGCAAATCGGGCGTTGAATACACTTGTAGAACTGATTCATATAAAAGATATGACAGATATTGAACGTGATGCAGCAATTCAACGTTGAGTATAGTTTTGAGGCATGCTGGAAGGCGGGTAAACAATATTTGTACGATGTGGAAGGTCTTGATATTGGTTCACCTAAGGGGGTGATCCGCTCGTTTCGGGAAGTCGGCGTCTTTACGGAGGAAGAAACCGTTTTGGGCCTGAAAATGGTGGATCATCGTAACATGACAGTACATACATATAACGAATCGATATCCATTGAAATAGCCAGTATGCTTCCACAATATTGTCAATTCTTGCAACATTGGATCGAACGGATCAAAAACCGGTGCGATGAAGAAAAATAGGAGGAGGATTAGAATATTTTTCTTTGATTTAATTGCTATCATACTGGTTTTAATCGGCATTGTACATTTGTACCAATCCATCAAATATTGCTTTTTGGGCGTATTTTACCCTGGGGAAACGGAACATGCCTTTTTGGCTTTGTAAATGGTATTGGGAATTTACGTTTTAGTCACGAATGTGTGAAATGACTTAATCGACTGTGATTAGGTCATTTTACTTATGCCAGGTAAAAGACATATACTTAAGTTATATCAATTTTGAAAGGAAGCAGGGATATATCGTGAAACTAAGTATTCTCGATCAAGCACCAATTTCAGCCGGAAAGACAGCACAGGAAACGTTACAGGATTCGATAAAACTTGCCCAAACGGGAGATCAGCTTGGCTATACGCGCTATTGGATTGCTGAACATCACGATCTGACCGGTCTCGCCTGTCCAGCTCCAGAAGTGATGATCGGTATCATTGCGGCACAAACGAAAAACATCCGGATTGGCGCCGGTGCCGTATTATTGCCGCACTATAAACCATTTCGGGTGGCAGAAAACTACAATTTGTTAGCAACCTTATATCCGGATCGTATCGATTTAGGCATTGGCCGGGCACCAGGCGGATCTGCGGAAGTAACGATGGCATTGTCTGATAATTTTCTGGAACAGGTACGAAAAGTTCCAGAAAAACTGGATGACCTATTACGATTTTTACATCTGGATTTTCCCAAAGATCATATGTATGCCAAGATAAAACCGACGCCAGTTCCGGAGATTTCACCGGAGCCATGGATGCTCGGGACAAGTGGAAAAAGTGCTGTATTAGCCGCTGAGAAAGGGATGGCCTATACATTTGGCCATTTTATGAGTGATGCAGATGGTCCGGAAGTTGTCAAGAACTATCGACAATTGATGACGGAAAAATATCCAGATCAGGTCGCAAAAGTAATTGTGACCATTACAGCTGTTTGTGCAGAAACTACGGAAAAAGCAGAAGAACTTGCGATGAGCAACTTGTTATGGAATGTACTACAGGCAAAAGGGGAAGGTGAAGAAGGGGTACCTACAGTAGACGAAGCGTTATCCTATCCATTTTCAGCGGAGGAACAGGAAATGGTGGACAAAGCTAAAGAAAAAATGGTGATCGGAAATCCCCAGGAAGTAAAGCAACAACTTGAACATTTGCAGCAGGCTTATCAGGCAGATGAATGGATGATTGTCACGATAACACATGACCATGAGGCGAGAATAAAATCGTATGAATTAATTGCGAATGAAATTTTTCATCAATCCTGATTATTGAGCTAACTAAAGAAAAAGATTATTGGTTCCATGGTCGCATATCAAATGTAGGAAATTTAAATAGACAAAGGAGAGAGGGCAGATAAACAGCTTCTCTCCTTATTTTTGTGTTAAGGTATGCAGCATCCCAAATCCAGGATGAACGGACTGAGGTTAAACAGATCTTTCCGATGCAGAGGCGAAAATTGCCGACGTATTGCTTGATCTGAAGGATTTGAATAAAGAGATTGCCAGAGTAGATAATGCATTGGCGAACAACAAAAAGCAAATGAAAAACACAGAGGGCAACATTACAGATCAAAAGAAACAAGTTGATAAACTCGAGATTGTCCGCTTTTGGTTTAAAAAAAGCGGAGGCGTGATCAAATACTTATCACTTCCAATTAAAAGATGATACATTGATCCGCCCCTGTAGTTAATTTATTAAAGGCGCTGTATGATGCAAATCCCCAGCCAATGTTGTTAACTTTAGTACTGCTGCCAAATCATTTCGGTGGTTTTCCTCGAAAATCTACATGAATAATTGTTTATCACGCATTAACTGTCAGTAATACCCCACTGATTGAAGTTTTACTTTATTAAATAGCATGTCCCGCTCTGTTTCTATTACTATTTTCCTATTTTAAAAATTATTAAATGTTTTTTGAAAAATGGGTTGTAATTTTAACGAGGAGTCTATATACTGTATTATAACAGAAATACAAAATTAAATCTGTTATATAAAAAGGAGAGATGTTGTATGAAAAAGACTACACATGTTCACTGTCAACAATGCGGAAAGCCGATGAATGCGAAAGGTTATTTGCTTGAGTGTGATTATTGCTTGTCAAAAAAGAACGAGGACTAATTTTTTGCCCAAATTGTTATATAACAATATAATAATTTATTTGTTGTATTATAACAAAGGGAAGCCAGATAGACAGGATGCTGTTAAAGTGGTTGGTCAGGCATCAAAAACATTATTTGGCAAACTGAAGTAGCAAGCTGATTTTGTGAGTTTCTTAACATACCTGTATACAACTATTTATTTGAAAGGGGAAATAACAAATGAGACAAAAGCGAATCGAAAATTTAAAAAAAGAGTGGGAAACAGATTTACGCTGGGTCGGAGTGGAACGGCCATATTCAGCTGAAGATGTGATCCGGCTACGAGGGTCAATCGATGTAGAACATACTTTGGCGACAGTAGGAGCAAAGAAACTGTGGAAACAAATTCATGAAGAAGATTATATCCACGCCCTTGGAGCATTGACAGGAAATCAAGCGGTACAACAGGTGAAGGCAGGTTTAAAAGCCATTTATTTAAGTGGCTGGCAGGTTGCAGCAGACGCGAACTTGTCGGGGCATATGTACCCGGATCAAAGTTTGTATCCGGCAAACAGTGTACCGAATGTTGTGAAGCGAATTAATCAGGCGTTACAACGCGCCGATCAGATTCACTATTCGGAAGGTGTCGAGGAGATTGACTGGTTTGCGCCGATTGTGGCTGATGCCGAGGCCGGATTTGGTGGACAGTTGAATGTTTTTGAACTCATGAAGGCAATGATTGAAGCAGGAGCATCTGGGGTTCATTTCGAGGATCAATTATCTTCGGAGAAAAAATGTGGACATTTAGGTGGGAAAGTGTTATTACCAACACAAACAGCCGTCAAACATTTGATTGCTGCCCGATTTGCCGCCGATGTGATGGGGACACCAACCATCATTATTGCCCGAACCGATGCCAATGCAGCAAACCTGATTACCAGTGATATCGATGACTATGATGCACCATTTATGACCGGGGAACGCACGCCAGAAGGATTTTATAAAACGAAAGCAGGGATAGATCAGGCAATCAATCGAGGCATCGCTTATGCCCCATATGCTGATTTGATTTGGTGTGAAACCTCTGAACCAAACATTGAAGAAGCGCAGCAATTTGCCGATGCCATTCATGCCAAATATCCAAATAAGCTGCTGGCGTATAATTGTTCACCATCGTTTAACTGGAAACGGAAATTGTCTAATGATGAGATTGCCAGTTTCCAACAACAAATTGCTAAAATGGGATATAAGTTTCAATTTGTAACCTTAGCTGGATTCCATGCGTTAAATCATAGCATGTTTAACCTGGCCAAGAACTATAAAGAACGGGGAATGGCTGCTTACTCTGAACTGCAGCAAGCGGAATTTTCCAGTGAACCGGATGGATATACTGCAACCCGACATCAGCGTGAGGTTGGTACCGGTTATTTTGATGAAGTAGCACAGGTGATATCAGGTGGAACCTCCTCAACTGCAGCATTAAAAGGGTCAACCGAAGAGGAACAGTTCACCGAGTAATCCAATTTCAATTGTAAAAAACTAACCAGTCATGTTGGCTGGTTAGTTTTTTTGCAAAGGACTGCTTATAAAAAGTAAAATGGTTTTAAAAAGTAAGTGATTCATGTATAATGATATGTAATCTTAATCTTTTAGGAGGAAAATCTTTAAATGTTGGAAGTAGAAGAATTTCGTAAGGCGTCATATGATATTGATCCGATTTATGTGAATCGCTGGTCACCAAGATCCTTTATGGATAAGGATGTACCAGATGACACTCTTTATAGCGTTTTTGAAGCTGCGCGTTGGGCTCCATCTGCGGCAAATAAACAACCATGGCGATTTGTCATTGCTCGTAATCAGTCGGATCGGGAAAAATTTTTGACGTTCATTAATGAGAGTAATGTTGTGTGGTGTAAGAAAGCTCCTGTGCTTGTTGCATTACTATCGAAAACAGATAATGAAGATGGAGGAAAAAATCCAACACACGCATTTGATGCCGGAACTGCCTGGGGATTTTTAGCATTGGAAGCATTCCGCAAAGGGTTGATTACACATGCAATGGGTGGTTTTAATCGGGAAAAGGCAAAAGAAGTACTATCCATTCCGGAAAACTATGATGTCCATGCGATCGTTGCTTTAGGATATAAAGGTGAAAAAGATTTATTAACTGATGCTTATCGCGATCGGGAAAAACCTTCGATGCGAAAAGATTTGTCAGAATTGATGTTTGAAGGAACATTTGTAAAGGAATAGTTTTAGTAAATAAAGATGACCTCTTCAAATACGGGGAGGTTATTTTATTTGCATTGCATGCCGATAAAATAATGGGTGAAAATAAGAGTTGAAATATGCATGAACGGAGGTGAGACCCTGCATCCTCGCGGGAAATGATATGGAAATAATATATTTATTGTTGGTTATTATACTAATTATCTTGACCGCATTTTTTGTTGCAACCGAGTTTTCCATTGTTAAGGTGCGTCCGACCAGAATTGATCAGTTAATCGTGGAGGGAAGTAAGCAAGCCGTACACGCAAAGAAAATAATTGATAATCTTGATACATACTTGTCGGCAAGTCAATTAGGAATTACGGTGACGGCATTAGGTTTGGGGTGGCTCGGGGAACCAACGATAAAGGCATTCATTGATCCACTTTTTACGAAATTGGGGCTTAGCTCGGGTTTTGCTTCTTTGCTATCTTTTATTATTGCATTCATCATCATCACCTTCTTGAACGTTGTAGTTGGTGAATTGGCGCCCAAATCAATTGCGATTCAAAAGGCTGAAAAAGTTACCTTGATGTTTGCCAAACCGCTTATCTTATTTTATAAACTTATGTTTCCGTTTATTTGGGTGTTAAATCATTCTTCCAGGTTGATTATTCGCTTATTTGGTTTTAAGCCCGTTAGCGAAAATGAAGCTGCGCTAACGGAAGAAGAGTTGCGATTAATCTTGTCGGAAAGCTATGAAAGTGGGGAAATCAATCAGGCGGAAATGACATATGTGAATAACATCTTTGAATTCGATGAGCGGGTCGCCAAAGAAATTATGATACCAAGAACGGAAATGGTTTGTTTTTTTAAAGACAGTGATGCTGAACAAAATGCAGCAATTGTCCATGAAAAACAATTTACGAGATATCCAGTGGCGGAAGAAGACAAGGATCATATTGTTGGATTGGTGAATATTAAGGAATTATTCACCAATCGTCTCAATGATGGCAGTGAATCCATTGTTCCCCTTATTAGACCGATTCTTTATTTTTCCGAATCCACACCGATTAAACAAGCCCTTATCACAATGCAAAAGCAACGCATTCATATGGGGATTGTTATTGATGAATATGGTGGTACAGCGGGATTATTAACAGTTGAGGATATTTTGGAAGAAATTGTTGGAGAGATCCGTGATGAATTTGATGTGAATGAAAAACCAATGTTGGAGCAAGTCGATGATCAGACAACCATTGTTTCCGGGAAGTTATTATTGGAAGAAGTAAATGAATTATTTCAAATTGACCTCCAAGATGATGAGGTCGATACAATCGGAGGCTGGATCATTACAAATCATATGGATGCTAAACAGGGAACAACAATAGAGTACGGTGGGTATCGATTTGTTGTCGAGGAAATTGATGGCCACCAGATTAAAAAAGTTAAAATTGAAAAGATCGAATAAAAAGACAAGCGTTCCATCACGTTTGTCTTTTTATTCATCGATATGAAGGTATCGTAACGGGAATAGTTGGTATATTTGCCGATTTGCTGAATTTGCCGGAAAAAAAGTTACGTTTAACATATACTATACTGGGGTATTGTATAATGAATGTTTAAATAACAAATCCAAGGAGTAAATGTCTTTTGCAAGGAGACATTAATACCCGAAAAGGAGAAATCTGTATGGAAAATCATGACAAGAAACAGCATAACCACAATTTCCATCATGAACACGGTTCACATAAGTATCATAACCATGATGAGCATTATGTACATGAAGAGCATGATCACGAAAGCCATGGCGGCGGTCATAACCACCATGATCACGGGGGTATGGTGAAAGATTTTAAGAAGCGCTTCTACATTTCCTTAATCGTAACGATTCCAATTCTTATTATGTCGCCAATGATTCAAAGTTTTATTGGTGTTGATTGGCAGGTACCGTATAACCAATATATTTTGTTTGTGCTTGCTACCTTTATCTTCTTCTATGGAGGATGGCCATTTATTACCGGTGGGATCAGTGAGTTAAAAGACAAAAACCCTGGCATGATGACGCTTATAGGTCTTGCTATTCTAGTTGCATATGTATATAGTTCCCTTACTGTATTTGGACTGGAAGGAAAGGACTTTTTCTGGGAACTGGCTACATTGATTGACATTATGTTACTTGGGCATTGGATTGAAATGCGTTCAGTAATGGGGGCATCTAATGCACTTGAAGAACTTGTCAAACTAATGCCTAGTGAGGCACATAAGTTGGATGAAAACGATGAGGTACAAGACATTCCGGTATCCGATTTAAAAAATAATGATCGGGTGCTTGTGAAACCAGGTGAAAAAATTCCTGTAGATGGAATAATCATTGATGGTAAATCAGCAATAGATGAATCAATGTTGACTGGAGAATCTGTACCCGTAGAAAAAAATAAAGACGATGAGGTAATTGGTGGTTCAGTTAACAAAGAAGGGTCACTTACCATCCAAGTTGAAAAAACGGGAGAGGATTCATATCTTTCCCAGGTTATAACATTAGTAAAAGAAGCTCAGGAATCAAGGTCCAGAACACAGGATGTTACAAACCGGGCAGCAAAATGGTTGTTTTATGTTGCCTTGGCATCAGGTTTTATCACACTGTTCATCTGGTTAATTCTAGGGTACCCATTCGATGTTGCCCTTGAGCGAATGGTTACCGTGATGGTTATTACCTGTCCACATGCACTTGGTTTAGCGGCACCACTTGTTATAGCAGTTTCGACATCGATTTCGGCAAAACATGGTTTACTGATCCGCAATCGTGCCAATTTTGAAGGTGCAAGAAACTTGAATGCAGTTGTTTTTGATAAGACAGGAACGCTAACAAAGGGTGAGTTTGGTGTTACAAATATTGTACCAAATGAGGGTTATCAAGAAGATGAAGTCCTGATATGGGCAGCGAGCTTGGAACAAAATTCTGAGCATCCAATCGCCACGGGCATCGTAAAATCGGCAAAAGCAAAAGAGATAAAGCTGAAAAAGATTTCCGATTTTGAATCCATCACTGGTAAGGGAATCCAGGGAATAATTGATGGGAAAAAAGTGAATGTTGTTAGCCCCGGTTATGTTGCTAGTCAAAGCATGGCATATGATGAAAAGCTATTTAATGAAATGTCGGAAGAAGGAAAGACAGTCGTATTTGTTTTACTAGACGATGAATTGGTTGGTATGATTGCCTTGGCAGATATCGTTCGGGAAACGGCGAAAGAAGCAGTTGCTGCGCTTAAGGAGGACGGTATACATTCGATCATGTTAACCGGTGATAATAAAAAGGTTGCAAACTGGGTTGCCAAACAACTTGATATTGATGAAGTGTATGCAGAAGTTTTACCGGATAAAAAGGCAGATCAAGTGAGGGAAATTAAAGAAAAAGGCTGGAAAGTTGCGATGACGGGAGACGGAGTAAATGATGCACCCGCATTGGCAACTGCTGATTTGGGTATCGCAATTGGCGCAGGTACCGACGTAGCTATGGAAACAGCTGATGTCGTCCTGGTAAAAAGTAACCCAAAAGATGTTGTCTCGTTGATTGATCTATCGAAGAAAACATATAGGAAAATGATCCAGAATCTATGGTGGGCAACAGGCTATAATATTTTGGCAATACCGCTTGCGGCAGGAGTATTAGCACCTATTGGTATTGTATTAAGTCCAGCGGTAGGAGCTGTATTGATGAGTCTGAGTACGATTATTGTTGCGGTTAATGCAAAGTTGTTGAAGGCGTAAATTGAATAGATCTTTGTAAAGAGAAGTGAACCAAATCACCGGTTCGCTTCAATTTTATCCGCACCTTTATTGCATAATGTACCGATGAAAATTTTTTGTTCATTTTCATTGCGATATTTCTGAATATAACTTATACTAATAACTAGATGGATAGGGAACATCTTTTATTTTTTGCAATAAAATGAATGAGTATTCATTCAAGTGATGATAGGGGGAGAAATCATGTCACGAACGATCAAACGTGTTGCAGTATTAGGATCTGGTGTAATGGGATCGGGAATTGCTGCCCACTTAGCAAACGTTGGGATACCGACACTAATGCTTGATATTGTGCCAAAGGAACTAACCAAAGATGAAATGAAAAAAGGGTTGAGTTTGGAGGATCGCGTGGTAAGAAATCGGATGGCTGCTCAAAGCAAGAAAGCCTTGTTGAAGCAAAAACCATCACCAATTACAACCAAGGAAAGTCTTGATTTAATCGAGGTTGGCAATATGGACGATGATATCGAAAAATTGGCTGATGTCGATTGGATTATCGAAGTTGTTGTGGAACGACTGGATATTAAAAAACAAGTATTTGCAAACGTTGACAAGTATCGCAAACAAGGGACGATTGTCAGTTCAAATACTTCGGGGATTTCTATTGAAGCAATGGCAGCCGGCTGCTCAGAAGATTTCCGGAAGCATTTTCTAGGTACACACTTTTTTAATCCACCACGCTATCTGAAACTTCTGGAGGTTACCCCAACGAAAGATACGGATCCGGAAGTTCTGGCATTCATAAAAACATTTGGTGAAAATGTACTCGGAAAAGGTGTGGTGGAAGCAAAGGATACACCAAACTTTATCGCCAATCGAATCGGTACATACGGTCTTCTCGTAACTGTTCAAAAGATGCTTGAGGAAGGGTATAGCGTTGGAGAAGTTGATTCCGTTACAGGGCCGATGATTGGCCGTCCGAAAAGCGCTACTTTCCGCACCTTGGATGTAGTTGGACTGGATACATTTATTCATGTCGCAAAAAATGTTTACGATCAAGTGGATGGAGAAGAGAAAAAGGTATTTGATGTACCGGACTTTTTATTACAAATGCAGGAAAAAGGTTGGCTTGGTGCAAAGAGCGGTCAAGGATTTTTCTTGAAAAAGAAAGATAAGACCGGTAGTACAATCTATGAACTAAATCCACAAACATTGGAATATGAAGACCGTAAGAAATTAAAAACAGCTGCGACAGAAGCAGCTAAACAGCAAAAGGGTTCCCGGCGTAAATTGAAAGCGCTTGTGTCTGCAAAGGGAGATCGAGCCGGTGATTTAGTTTGGTCCGTTATGAAACCAGTCCTTATTTATTCGGCCGAGCTTGTCGGTGAGATTGCCGATGATATTGTTGCTATCGATCAAGCGATGAAATGGGGCTTCGGCTGGGAACTTGGCCCATTTGAATCATGGGATGCAATCGGTGTGCGTGAATCGGTAGAGCGGATGCAACAAGAAGGCGACACCGTTCCGGATTGGGTACTTGCCTTTTTGGAAGAAGGCAATGAATCGTTCTATAAAAAGGAAAATGGTCACATTTATTATTATGATCATGGGAAATACAAACAGCAGCATTTTAATAAGAAACAAATTAATCTGAAACAATTAAAAGATATCAATGGGGTAATTAAAAAGAATACGGGAGCTAGTTTAATAGATTTGGGGGATGGTGTTGCTGGATTGGAGTTTCACTCACAAAGCAATGCCATCGGGCTTGATGTTATTCAAATGATCAATTTCGCTATTGAGGAAGTTGGTAAAAACTACAAAGGGCTTGTGATTGGCAATCAGGCTAAAAATTTCTGTGTCGGTGCAAACCTTGCCATGATGCTGATGGAAGCACAGGATGACAACTTTTTTGAACTGGATATGGTTGTCCGGCAATTCCAAAACGTTGGGTTGAACATGAAGTATTCAGAGAAACCAATTGTTGCAGCGCCATTTAATATGACACTGGGCGGCGGTGCCGAGGTCTGCTTGTCATCAGCGGCCATACAAGCATCACCGGAAACCTATATGGGGCTTGTTGAAACAGGAGTTGGCCTCATCCCAGGCGGAGGCGGTACGAAAGAACTTTATTTGAAAGAAATTCGCCATTTGCCAAAAGGTATCGACTTCGATTTATCCAAGGTAGCCAATGATGTGTTTGAAAAAGTTGCCACAGCAAAAGTGTCCACATCTGGAGCAGAAGCACGGGAAAATGGCTTTTTAAATGGTAATGATGCTATTAGTGTGAATCCGGATCATCTGTTACATGATGCCAAAGCAAAGGTTCTGGCTTTAGCGAATGCGGGCTATCAAGCACCAAAACGAGAAAAAATACCAGTTGTTGGTGAGTCAGGATATGCTGCGATGCTTATGGGAGCCAAATCAATGAAATTAAGCGGCTATGCATCCGATCATGATGTGAAAATTGCTGAAAAACTGGCTTATGTACTTTCCGGAGGTCGCATTAAAGAGGGTACATTCATTGATGAACAAGTTATGCTTGATCTGGAGCGGGAGGCATTTTTGAGCCTGATTGGCGAACCGAAAACACAGGCCCGGATGCAGCACATGTTACTGAAAGGAAAGCCATTACGCAACTAAAAAAGCTTAAGGTCCAGGTTTGATAAATAGAAGAGGGGGATAAAAGTGAAGGAAGCGGTTATTGTTGCAGGTGCAAGAACCCCTGTAGGAAAAGCAAAAAAAGGGTCGCTGGCAAATTCCAGACCGGATGATTTAGCAGCCTTAACGCTTAAGGAAACATTAAAACAAGCAGGGAATTACGATGGAAATATTGATGATGTGATTATTGGCTGTGCCATGCCTGAAGCAGAACAAGGAGCGAATATGGCACGAAATATTGCGGGACTTGCAGGATTACACCATGATGTACCGGGGATTACGATTAATCGTTTTTGTTCATCGGGTTTACAAAGTATTGCGTTTGCGGCCGAGCGGATTATGATTGGGGCAAGTGACACGATGATTGCCGGTGGTGCAGAATCGATGAGTCTTATCCCAATGGGTGGCCATGTGGTAAAACCAAATTCCAAGCTTGTCCAGGATGCGCCGGGCTATTATATGGGAATGGGGCACACCGCAGAGGAAGTAGCCAATCGTTTTGATATTTCCCGTGAGGATCAAGATGCTTTCGCCGTCCGCAGTCATGAACGGGCAGCAAAAGCTATTCAGGAAGGTAAATTCAAAGAAGAAATTGTACCAGTCGAAGTAACTGAACGCGTAGTAGGAGAAGATAATAAAATTGAAGAAAAAAGTTTTACATTTGAAATGGATGAAGGGGTTCGCCCAGGAACAACCATGGAAATATTGGCGAAACTACGGCCAGCCTTTCATGTAAAAGGATCGGTTACAGCGGGAAATTCCTCGCAAATGAGTGATGGGGCAGCAACCGTATTATTGATGGATCGGGAAAAAGCGTCTGCTGAAGGATTAACACCACTGGCCAAATTCCGTTCCTTCGCGGTAGCTGGTGTTGAACCAGAAATTATGGGCGTTGGACCGGTTGCGGCTGTACCGAAAGCATTAAAAATTGCCGGCCTTGAACTATCAGATATCGGCTTGTTTGAGTTAAACGAAGCATTCGCGTCCCAATCGGTTCGCGTTATCCGCGCGTTGGATCTGAATCCGGATATTGTCAATGTCAATGGTGGAGCAATTGCCCTTGGTCATCCACTAGGCATGACCGGTACGAAATTAACGTTGAGTTTGATCCATGAAATGAAGCGCCGGAACGTACAATTTGGTGTTGTAACGATGTGTATCGGTGGTGGTATGGGTGCTGCCGGGGTGTTTGAGTTAATTTAATCTATTAATCCGTTGGTAAATTATTAATAGAAAGGACGTTAACAATGAGTGAAACAAAAGAAAAGTTATTTAAAGGTGGAGCTTTTTTAGTAGAAGATTTAACCGCTGATGATATTATCACACCAGAGGATTTTACAGAGGAACATAAAATGATTGCCAAAACAACCGATGAATTTGTTTCCGGCGAAGTCCTGCCCGTGAAAGACAAACTGGAAAATCATGAATTTGACTATTCGGTAGATTTGCTTAAAAAGGCTGGTGAGCTCGGATTATTAGGTGCAGATGTTCCAGAAGAATATGATGGTCTGGCATTAGATAAAATTAGTTCATCGTTGATTACTGAAAAATTTGCCCGTGCAGGTGGATTTGGAATTACACATGGGGCACACGTTGGTATTGGTTCCCTGCCGATTGTATTTTTCGGAAACGATGATCAAAAGAAAAAATATTTGCCAAAGCTGGCGACGGGTGAACTGTTAGCAGCATACGCACTGACAGAACCTTCCTCAGGATCCGATGCCCTGGGTGCAAAAACAACAGCAAAATTAAATGAGGCTGGTACCCATTATATTTTAAATGGCGAAAAACAATGGATCACTAATTCGGCATTTGCTGATGTATTCGTTGTCTATGCCAAAATTGATGGTGAACATTTCACGGCCTTTATCGTTGAACGCGAATTTCCCGGCGTTTCTACTGGAAATGAAGAAAATAAAATGGGAATTAAAAGTTCATCCACACGTACATTAATTTTGGAAGATGCAGAGGTACCTGTTGAGAACTTATTAGGCGAAAAAGGCAAAGGACACAAAATTGCTTTCAATATTTTGAATGTAGGACGTTATAAATTAGCTATCGGGGCTGTCGGTAGTTCAAAACGCGGAATTGAAGTAGCAACGAAATATGTGAACGAGCGTAAACAGTTTGGCCAGTCAATTTCCGACTTTAACTTAACGCGGGAAAAGTTGGCAACCATGGCAGCGAGAACTTATGCCAATGAAAGTGCCGTTTATCGTACAGTGGGTCTGTTTGAACAACGCATGGGTTCACTAACGGATGAACAATTAAAAGATGGTAAAGAAATAGCAAAAGCAATAGCGGAATATCAAATCGAGTGTTCCCTGAACAAATTTTCGGCCTCGGAATGTCTTGATTATGTAGCTGATGAAGCCGTACAGCTCCACGGAGGGTATGGTTTCATGGAGGAATATGAAGTCGCAGGTATGTATCGTGATTCGCGAATTAACCGTATTTTTGAAGGGACCAATGAAATCAACCGCCTTCTCGTGCCAGGAACATTGCTGAAAAAAGCGATGAAGGGTGAATTGCCATTACTGCAAAAAGCGAAAAGTTTGCAGGAAGAACTCATGATGATGATGCCGGAAGAGATTGGGGATAAAACACTGGAACAGGAAAAACACCTTTTGAAAAACGCCAAGAAAATTATTTTGCTTGGTGCCGGTCTGGCAGCGCAAAAGTATGCAAAAAAATTGGAAAACGAGCAGGAAATCCTCGTGAATCTGGCTGATATGGTTAATGAAGTGTACAACATGGAGGCAGCTATTCTACGTACAGAAAAAGCGATCAACAAATCAGGAGAAGAACAAAACAAACAAAAACTGCTTTATACGCAAGTCTATGTTCAGGAGGCATTTAATCGGATTGAAGCAGATGCCAAAGAAACATTAATTGCTGTTGAAGAAGGCGATACATTACGAATGATGCTGTCATCGTTACGTAAATTAACGCGCCACACACCAACCAATGTAATTGCCAAGAAGCGTGAAATTGCTAAAGGTATTATTGAAGAAGAAAAATATTTTGTATAAAGTAGTGTTCGTTAAATGAATTCGGGTATAGCTGTTCCCGCCGAGAAGAGAATTTGGGGGGGACTGTTTTTTCGGAATTCTGGCAGTATTTTTGTCGAAATCTCCCTATGATGATCCACCAAATGAGTTTTTTAACTGAAGAAGGATAAAATGTGAAAACCCTCCTGCTGTAATCTGTAGCAGGAGGGTTTCAAATGGTTATATATTTAACGGTAATATCCAGTAATTGCGCTTTCTTCGACTATGTACATCTAATTTTGTTATAATATATGCAATCAAAAAAGGGTGCAAAGGAGTGGTTCACATGGCATTGACATTCTACTGGTATCCAAAATGCGGTACCTGTAAAAAAGCGAAAAATTGGCTGGATGAACACAATATAGATTATACAAGTATACATATTGTGGACAACCCGCCATCACAGGAAGAATTGATGCAATTGATCGAGAAAAGCGGGTTGCCTGCAAAGAAGTTTTTCAATACGAGTGGCAAGAAGTATCGGGAAGGAAATTTCAAGGAAAAAATTAAGGATGCAAGCACCGAAGAAATGGCAGAAATGCTCGCATCCGATGGCATGTTGATCAAACGGCCGATCGTCACGGATGGACAGAATGTAACGGTTGGATTTAAGGAAGAAACTTTTCAGGAAAATTGGTTGTAAAATTAAAGTGAAATACTAGAAATAAACGAGAATACCTAGTATAGTAATATTGCAATGAATAAAGAGGATGTTCAAAAAGTCCGGTAAAAATGACCTCAGACTACTGTTGACGTTACAACAGGACGCCCTAAGACCTTAGCTGATCTTGGTCCTTTTTATACTCCTTTTTGAACGCACTTTAACGGAGGGATTTTCAATGAGCTTACCAGAAGAATTATTATATTCAGAAGAACATGAGTGGGTAAAAAAAGAAGACGATAAAGTCAGAATCGGAATTACAGATTTTGCCCAAGATGAATTAGGCGACATTGTTTTTGTTGAATTACCAGAAGTTGGTGACGACATCGAAGCAGATGAGCCTTTCGGAAGTGTGGAATCGGTAAAAACTGTTTCAGAATTGTATGCGCCAATTAGTGGTAAAGTTGTTGAAGTAAATGATGATTTAGAGGACAACCCTGAATTTGTGAACGAATCACCATATGAAAAGGCGTGGATGATTGTCGTTGAACCATCGGATGAATCAGAAATGGATGACCTGCTGTCGGCTAAACAATACGAAGAAGTAACGCAGGAAGACTAATTTCCACAAATGAATAGTACATGTCAGAAGGCTGGCTTGCACCGAAAAAGAAGGTGTATAGTCAGCCTTATTCACATCATAAGATGGTAATAGGGAAGCTTTTTGCTTGAATTGGTAAGGAGTGCTATGGGATCATGACAAATGAATCGGATAAGGTGATTATTGTTGAAGGGTTAACCGATAAAAAGCAAATCAAAAAAGTCATCACAGAGGACCTGGAAATTGTTTGTACGAATGGAACGCTGGGTGTGGAACGGTTTGATGAACTATTATATGCGTACGATTTGGATAATAAAGACGTATTTATTTTAGTTGATGAGGATGATTCAGGGATCAAGTTACGCAAACAATTGGCCCGGGAACTTCCGCATGCCAATCACTTATATGTCAGTAGTGAGTACCGGGAAGTAGCAACAACGCCCGAGCAGGTACTTGCGACAATTTTGGTTAGCAAAAGCATTGAGGTTAATCCGATATTTTTAATTTAGGGTGATCGTATTGCAGCAATTTACAGAAGAAGCAAAAGCAAAAGAGAGTTATTTTCTATATATTTTCACCCCGTTGTGTGGTACGTGTAAACTGGCCAGGACGATGCTGGATAAGATCGAGTCTGTACATCAGGAAAATATTTTTTACGAAATGAACGCCTCAATAAATCCGGAGTTTATGCAGGAATACAAGATCGAAAGTGTTCCGTGTTTGTTCATCAAACAAGATGGAAAAATCAAGGAGCGAGTTTATGCATTCCGCTCCATTGCCAATATTTATCACTATTTGCTTGAATATAAACCGGAATTGTTTGCGACATCATAATTCAACGAGGCTCTGGCAAACAAGTGGATCCAGCATGGACAAAGGGTATAAGGACAGGGTATCCATATTCTTATATTGCCTTTTGCAGGCGGTTGATCTACCAACCAATTGATGTAGGATAATTGGGAATTAGCGAACTATTGAACTTCATATTGACACTAGTGATTTGCAATGCTAATATTTAATTTATTATTAACAGCAATATATGATAAATCTCTTATCTTGAGCGGTGGAGGGACTGGCCCTGTGAACCCGCGGCAACCTTCAGGCAATTCGTTTGAAAGGTGCCAATTCCTGCAGAGTAGTACTTTGACAGATGAGGGAACTTAGAAGACATTAAAAACGTCTTTCTGTTCCCCGCAGAAAGACGTTTTTCCGTTATGTGGGGCATAATATAATCATGAAAATACAGATGATTTAAGTTTGTTTCCTGTATGGTTTGCCCTGGAAGGATTTTAAAAGGAGGACTATTTCTTGATTTCGATTGAAGGGTTGAGCAAAATTTTCTCATCATCCAATAATGAGCAAATCACTGCTGTGAATGAATTAACGTTAGATATACAAGAAGGCGAGATATTCGGGGTGATCGGATATAGCGGGGCGGGAAAGAGTACGTTTGTCAGGCTGCTGAATCGGCTGGAGGAACCGACGAGCGGACGGATTGTTATCCATGACCACGATATTACCGAGATGAATGCGAAACAGCTTCGGGTTGCCAGACAAGAAATCGGTATGATCTTTCAACATTTTAATCTGCTTTGGTCACGGACGGTCAAAGACAATATCGCATTTCCGCTGGAGATTGCAGGTGTTCCAAAGGACAAGCGTGACAAGCGGGTGAAGGAATTAATCAATCTTGTTGGTCTTACGGAACGCGAGAATGCTTACCCATCCCAGTTAAGTGGTGGACAAAAACAGCGGGTGGGAATTGCCAGAGCGCTTGCAAATAACCCGAAAGTATTATTATGTGACGAAGCAACTTCGGCGTTGGATCCGGAAACAACCGATTCCATTTTGGACCTGTTGGTGGATATTAATAAACAGCTGGGATTAACGATTATCTTAATCACCCATGAAATGCACGTCATTCGCAAAATTTGTAACCAGGTCGCTGTCATGGAAAAAGGAAAAATTGTGGAGCAAGGCGATGTGTTGGACATATTTTTGCGGCCGCAACAGCAGGTAACGAAGCGTTTTGTTGAACAGGTGATGGGGACAGCAGATGAAAATGAAGGTGTAACAGATCTGATTAACACATATGAGCATGGTAAAATTGTTCGTCTGCATTTTATTGGGGAAACTGCCAATCAGGCACTCATCAGCAAGGTGGCCAAGGAGTTTTCCATCGACGTAAATATCCTGCAGGGAAAAATTACGCAGACACAGGCAGGAGCCTATGGAACATTGTTTGTTCAGATGATCGGCGAAACGTCTGAATTGAACAAGGCGCTCCGGTTTATTCAGGATACCTCGGTAGAAGTGGAGGTGTTCCGTGATGCTGACTGATTTATTTCCTAATTTGAATATGGAAGATTTTTGGGATGCGACCTATGAAACATTTTATATGACCTTATTGGGACTTCTTGGTACATTTATTCTGGGAATTTTACTAGGGTTGCTCTTATACCTGACAGCTAAAGATGGGATATGGCAGAATAAATTTATTAACCTAATTGTTGCTGCTGCTGTCAATATCTTTCGTGCGATCCCATTTATTATTTTGATCTTTTTGTTATTCCCATTTACCGATTTTTTACTAGGAACGATTCGCGGCCCCAATGCTGCATTGCCTGCCTTAATTATCGGGTCGGCACCGTTTTATGGCCGATTAGTTGAGATTGCTCTAAAAGAAGTGGATAAAGGTGTGGTTGAGGCTGCAAAATCCATGGGGGCAAAAACAAGAACAATTATCTTTCGCGTCTTACTGCCGGAATCGATGCCTGCTTTGATTTCCGGATTAACGGTGACCGCAATTGCGTTAATTGGTTATACGGCAATGGCTGGAGTAATTGGCGCTGGAGGATTAGGTAATTATGCCTATTATTTTGGTTTCCAGCGACGTGACTTTGATGTTGTCCTTGTTTGTACTGTGGCAATTGTTATCATTGTATTTATTTTTCAGTTCATTGGCGACTTTATTTCCAATAAATTAGATAAAAGATAGAGAGGGGAATTTTTGATGAAAAAGGTTTTTATACTTCTGTCTGCAATACTGGTACTTCTTTTAGCGGCTTGTGGCGGTGGTTCCAGTGAGGGTAAAGATGAAGACGGTAATACAACCATTAAAGTGGGTGCAACAAGTGTCCCACATGCCGAAGTATTGGAAAAGGCGAAACCGATCTTGAAAGAAAAAGGGATTAATTTAGAGATTGAGGAATTTCAAGATTATGTATTACCTAACGATGCACTTGCTGATAGTGATCTGGATGCGAATTATTTTCAAACCATTCCCTTCTTAGAACAAGTGATAAAAGATACCGGCTACGATCTGGATTACATTGATGGCATTCATATTGAACCAATGGGGATTTATTCAAAAGATATTAAAAGTCTGGATGACGTCAAAAATGGTACAGAAGTGATTATGAGTAATTCAGCGTCAGACCATGGACGGATACTGGAATTATTTGAAAAAAGTGGCTTAATCAAGCTGGATGATAATGTGGATAAAGTAAATGCGCAGATTGATGATATTGTTGAAAATCCAAAGCATTTAAAATTTTCAGCTGATTATGATGCTGCAATTTTACCGGAACTCTATAATAAAGAAGACAATGTCCTTGTTGCAATCAATACTAACTATGCAATTCAGGCTGATTTAAATCCACTGAAGGATGCTTTGGCTATAGAGGACGAAAATTCCCCATATGTGAATGTGGTTGCCGTACGATCGGAGGATAAAGATAATGAAGCATTAAATACACTTGTTGATGTGCTGCAATCCAAAGAAATACAAGATTTTATGATGGACAAATACGATGGAGCAGTTGTCCCGGTCGGTGGCGAGGATTAAATTGCAACGTTTAGAAAATATCGAGTAAATGACAGGTATAAGGGTGAAAATAAAGGTATTTAACGAAAAATAATTATTGTGTTTACCGCAGAAGGATTTTTCCTGCGCAATGAATTGTCTGAGGTTTATATTCGTTTTGTCAGGGGAATTGTCCTTGTGTTAACCTTATGATTGTAAATAAAACGAAAGGATGATTCACTATTCATAGTGGAATACGAATGAATTACACTCCCGAAATGGAAAAGGCAATGCAGCAGTCTCATGGAATAGGTTACGCTGAATATGGGAGGAAGCTTGACAAACGAATTAATATTGAAAAGAGAAGACAAAAAGAATATGAGCAATGTAAACACATGGTAGCAGAAATCGATAGTCATTTGCATAGATAATAATAAAAGGATAGATGCTGGCAACTCCAATGCGGAGCTTGCCGGCATTTTTGTTATTGAAGACAGTACATCATATGCCATGTGGGCAAAGAAGTGCGTGCCTTGTTGGATGAGACGTCGGCTGGGATAACAGCATATTTCAAGTAAAACCTGTTACAGATGACAGATCATGTTTCATGCGTGGACGAACAAAGAGACCTTACTTTATGTTAAACTATAATAGCAACAAGGTACCGTGTATAATTTATCAGCTTAAAAAAGTTGAATATACATTCGAAATGATATAAGATTGGAATGAGAATAAATTGAGAATGGATATTGATCCATTTGATAAATACACACATATATAACAACAAATGGAGGTATTGATATGGCTGGATCAACACTGGAAATAAAAGATCTTCATGTGTCAATTGAAGAAAGAGAGATTTTAAAAGGTGTCAACCTTACAATAAAAGGTGGCGAATTTCATGCGGTAATGGGACCAAACGGAACAGGGAAATCGACCCTTGCATCAGCGATCATGGGTCATCCTAAATATGAAGTAACCCAAGGCAGTGTTTTGTTGGATGGAAAAGATGTTTTGGAAATGGAAGTTGATGAACGAGCACGTGCGGGACTGTTCCTTGGTATGCAATATCCAAGTGAGATCAGTGGAGTGACAACTTCAGACTTTTTGCGTTCTTCCATTAATGCACGTCGTGAAGAGGGCGATGAAATTCCGCTCATGAAGTTTATCAAAGAAATGGATAGTACGTTAGATTACCTTGAAATTGATAAAAACATGGCACAGCGCTATTTGAATGAAGGTTTCTCCGGTGGTGAGAAGAAACGTAATGAAATTCTCCAATTAATGATGATTAAACCGGAAATTGCCATTTTGGATGAAATCGACTCTGGTTTGGACATTGACGCGCTTAAAGTTGTTTCCAAGGGTATTAACAAATTACGTGATGAAAATTTTGGCTGCCTGATTATTACCCACTATCAACGCCTGTTGAACTACATCACACCGGATGTTGTTCATGTCATGATGCAAGGCCGTGTCGTTAAATCCGGCGGTCCGGAACTTGCTCAGCGTCTGGAGGCTGAAGGTTATGACTGGATCAAGGAAGAATTGGGAATTGAAGACGAAGTTGCTGAAACACAAGAGCAAAATGCGTAAAAGATAGGAGGGGTATTGATGACTGTTGAAACAAGGCTGCCATATGATCAAGCTTATATCAATCAATTTTCACAGGAAAGAAACGAACCGGAATGGATGCGGGAAATACGCCTCCATGCATTGGAACAAGCTGACGTGCTTGAAATGCCTAAACCGGATAAAACGAAAATCGGCAAATGGAATTTCAGCCAATTTAAACATACTGCACAAGGTGAAAGGATATCTTCACTTGGTGAACTGCCAGCTGAAATCCAGGAGTTTCTCGATCGGGAAAATAAACCGGAAAATCTGATAATCCAACGAAATCACACCATTGCCTATGCATCATTAACAGATGAATTAAAGGAAAAGGGTGTTATTTTCACAGATATTTTCACTGCACTAACCGAGCATGAGGATTTGGTCAAGCGGTATTATATGAAAGATGCCGTATCGATTGATGAACATCGTTTAACTGCATTGCATGCGGCATTAATGAATGGCGGTGTGTTCGTTTATGTACCAAAAAATGTTCAACTTGACACCCCGCTGCAATCTATTTTCTGGCAGGAAGACCCGGAAGCGGCCATCTTTAATCATGTGCTTGTGGTTGCCGATGAAAATAGTTCGTTAACATATGTGGAAAACTACATTTCCAGTAATCATGAGGAACAAACAGTTGCTAACATTGTGACGGAAGTTATTGCGCAAAATAATGCCAAGATCGCCTTTGGTGCGGTTGATAATTTTGCTGAAGGCACAACAACATACTCCAATCGCCGTGGTGTAACTTATCGTGATGCAACGATTGATTGGGCATTGGGACAAATGAATGATGGAAATACAGTTGCTGAGAATATTACACATTTGGTTGGCGATAATTCCAATTCCAATGCCAAAATGGTATCAGTAGGTCGTGGAAAGCAAACTCAAAATTTCCAATCCCAAATTGTCCACTTCGGTAAAAATACAGAAGGTTATATATTACAACATGGTGTCATGAAAGATAAGTCAACGGCTATTTTTAATGGAATCGGCAAAATTGAACATGGTGCATCGAAATCAAATGCAGAACAAGAATCCCGGGTACTCATGTTAAGTGAACGGGCGCGTGGGGATGCCAACCCAATTCTATTGATTGATGAAGACGATGTCATGGCTGGTCATGCTGCATCAGTCGGCAGGGTTGACCCAGTACAAATGTATTATCTAATGAGCAGGGGAATAACCAAAACGGAGGCAGAACGCTTGATTATTCATGGTTTCCTGGAACCGGTTGTCGGCCAGTTGCCAATTGAATCAGTCAAAAAACAACTGTCAGAAGTCATTGAGAGGAAGGTTTACTAATGGATGTCAATGCCATACGGGAACAGTTTCCCACGTTACATCAGGAAGTGAACGGGCATCCTTTGGTATATCTTGATTCATCAGCAACGTCGCAAAAGCCATTGAAGGTAATCGATGCAATTGACACATATTATCGTAATGATAATTCAAATGTTCATCGTGGTGTGCATACATTAGGCTCACGGGCTACTGAAAAGTATGAAGGAGCACGGGAGAAAGTACGCCGGTTTTTGAATGCAAAGAGTACTGCGGAGGTTATTTTCACCCGGGGAACAACAACCTCAATTAATACGGTTGCGTACAGTTATGCGCGAAGTACATTACAAGCGGACGATGAAATTTTGATTACGCCGATGGAACACCATAGTAATATTATTCCCTGGCAACAGACGGCAAAAGCAACAGGCGCGACTTTAAAATATTTGCCGTTGCAAGCAGATGGTACGATATCGCTGGCAGACGTGCGTGAAGCTGTTTCCGATAAGACGAAAATCGTTGCCATTGCCCATGTTTCCAACGTCTTGGGAACCATTAATCCGGTAAAAGAAATTACCCAAATCGCCCATCAACATGGTGCTGTGATGCTTGTTGACGGGGCACAGGGAGCACCCCATATGCAAGTAGATGTTCAAGATCTGGATTGTGATTTTTACGCATTTTCCGGACATAAAATGTGTGGTCCTACAGGCATTGGGGTATTATATGGAAAACGTGAGCTTCTGGAAGATATGGAACCGGTAGAATTTGGCGGCGAAATGATTGACTTTGTTAATTTGTACGATTCTACCTGGAAGGAGCTTCCATGGAAGTTTGAAGGTGGTACACCAATCATTGCCGGGGCAATAGGACTTGGTGCTGCGATTGACTTTTTGCATGAAGTTGGCATGGAAAACATTACAGCGCACGAACATGAACTGGCAGCCTATGCTCAATCTAAACTTCGTGCTATAGATAGAATTACGGTTTATGGTCCACAAGAACGTGCAGCGTTGGTTACGTTTAATTTGGATGATGTGCATCCGCATGATGTATCCACTGTACTTGATGCGGAAGGGATTGCAGTTCGTGCCGGCCATCATTGTGCCCAGCCGTTGATGAAATGGTTAAACGTAACGGCTACTGCAAGGGCAAGCTTTTATTTGTATAATACGATGGAAGATATTGATCGGCTTGTAGAGGGACTCTTGAAAACAAAGGAGTATTTTGGTGATGTCTTTTAACCTCGATACACTATACCGAAAAGTAATCATGGACCATTATAAAAATCCACGCAACAAGGGTACAGTAGAAGGCGATGCGCTGACTGTCGATATGAATAACCCGACATGTGGAGATCGCATTCAGCTGCAATTACAAGTAGAAGACGGTATTGTCAAGAATGCTAAATTTAATGGAGAAGGTTGTTCCATTAGTATGGCATCGGCGTCCATGATGACACAGGCAATCAAAGGGAAACATATTAATGATGCATTAAAAATGTCAAAAACATTTTCCAACATGATGCTTGGAGAAGATGTTGACATGGAAGAGGCAGATTTTGATGACATTGCAGCATTGCAGGGTGTTTCCCAATTTCCTGCAAGAATTAAATGCGCAACCCTTGCATGGAAAGCGATGGAAAAAGGGGTCCACGAAGATAAATAGGCGCCGGTCATTTGCAAGCCTGGAGAAAATGAACTGGCCACAGGGTTAGGAAGGATCATACCTTAAAGGAGGTTTTTTCATGGCTAAGAATATGCCAGAAATGGAAGAGTATAAATATGGATTTCATGATAAAGATGTCTCTATTTTTCGTACGGAACGAGGTTTAACGCCAAAAGTAGTTGAAGAAATTTCGAGAATGAAAGAGGAACCACAATGGATGCTGGATTATCGCCTGAAAGCATTGGATCATTTTTATAAGCGGCCAATGCCACAATGGGGCGGTGACCTGTCTGAATTGGATTTTGATGAAATAGTTTATTACGTTAAACCATCTGAACGCCAGGGAAAAACATGGGATGAGGTTCCTGATGAAATCAAACAAACATTTGACAAGTTAGGAATTCCGGAAGCAGAACAAAAATATTTGGCAGGGGTTTCCGCCCAATATGAATCTGAAGTTGTTTATTCCAGCCTGAAAGAGGATCTGGAGGCAATGGGTATCATTTTTAAAGATACGGATACAGCACTTCAGGAACATGAAGAATTATTCAAGGAATACTTCGGTAAAGCTATCCCGCCAACAGATAATAAATTTGCTGCCCTTAACTCAGCCGTCTGGTCTGGTGGATCATTCATTTATGTACCAAAAGGTGTAAAAACAACGACACCATTGCAAGCATATTTCCGTATCAACTCGGAGAATATGGGACAATTTGAACGGACGCTGATCATTGTTGATGAAGGTGCTTCTGTCCATTATGTAGAAGGTTGTACGGCGCCAGTCTATACGACGAATTCATTGCATAGCGCGGTTGTGGAGATCTTTGTTAAAAAAGACGCATACTGCCGCTATACAACGATCCAAAACTGGGCAAACAATGTTTATAATCTGGTAACGAAACGTGCGACATGTGAGGCTAACGCGACAATGGAGTGGATCGATGGAAACTTAGGTTCAAAATTGACCATGAAATATCCAGCTGTTCTATTGAAAGGTGAAGGTGCACGCGGTAATACCCTATCGATTGCAATTGCCGGACGCGGTCAATGTCAAGATGCTGGTGCAAAAATGCATCACCTGGCACCAAACACTTCGTCAACGATCGTATCCAAATCGATTTCCAAACACGGCGGAAAAGTAAACTACCGCGGACTTGTTCACTTTGGACGTAAAGCAGAAAATGCCCGTGCCAATGTTGAATGTGATACGTTAATCATGGATAATGAGTCAACTTCGGATACCATTCCATATAATGAAGTTTATAACAATAACATTTCTTTGGAACACGAAGCAAAGGTATCTAAAGTCTCAGAAGAACAATTATTTTATCTAATGAGTCGGGGATTAACAGAAGAAGAAGCGACAGAAATGATTGTAATGGGCTTTATTGAGCCGTTTACTAAAGAGCTTCCAATGGAATATGCCGTTGAAATGAACCGGCTGATCAAGATGGAAATGGAAGGTTCGGTAGGTTAAGTTTGAACCCACCAAAGAGCTCGCAATTTGCGGGCTCTTTTTATTTTTGTTCAACTAGCCTATATCAATAGAATTCATTACTAATGCGTGCTAGTATGGTGATAGACATATCAAGTAACGACAACGTGAGATAGTAGGGATTCGTAATTGGTTTACATCATTTGTTTATTCATTGGCATTGTAACAGCTTTTGTAGGAAGTTTAATCGGACTTGGCGGCGGGGTCATTTTAATTCCAAGTTTGTTGTTTTTGTTCCATTATACCGATATGTTCGCTTGGGCAACCCCTCAAACGATTGTGGGAGTCTCCTTAATGGTGATGGTTGTTACGGCATTATCTTCGTCTATATCCTATTTCCGAAAGGGTCGTATCGATTATAAAACGGGCCTTTTATTTCTGGTGGGAAGTATTCCGGCTGGTATTTTTGGTGCCTGGTTAAATCAGTACATTGATGCGGATAAATTCTCACTCTATTTTGGTATTTTGATGCTGGTCATATCTACTTTATTTTTAATCAAGCATGATAAGAAACATACGGATGATCAGGAACATTATAACCGTTCCTTTCAGATTGGGAATAAAACATATTGCTATACCATTTCGATTTGGAAAATAATCGTATTATCTGTTATTGTCGGTGTTTTATCCGGGCTGTTTGGTATTGGTGGGGGAGCGATTATTGTACCAGCAATGATTTTGTTGTTTGGTATCCCCGCACATATAGCTTCAGCAACTTCCATGTTTATTATCTTTTTTATCAGCGTGATTACAGTCAGTTCACATATTTATTTGGGCCATATTAACTGGCAGTATGTGTTTTTCTTTATTCCTGGTGCATGGATTGGCGGGACGATCGGAGCCAAAACCAATCAATTCTTAAATGGAAAAACATTGGAATGGATATTACGGATTTTACTTGTTATCATTGGGATTCGATTAATAATAGAAGGTGTTTAAACTATGCAGGAGAAAATATATTTTTATTATACGAATGATTTGCATAGCAACTTTTCCCAATGGCCGAAAGTAGTGCAATATTTAAATGATGCACGGGCAAGTACATCGCTTGAGCGGGCATCCAGCTGGGTAATGGATATTGGTGATCATATAGACCGTGCGCACCCAATTGCTGAAGCCTTTATGGGAAAAGCGAATGTGGACCTGATGAACGATGCCGGCTATGATTTAGTAACGCTTGGGAATAATGAAGGTATCACGCTTAATCACCAGGATTTATACCATCTTTACGACCAAGCAAATTTTCAGGTTGTTTGTGCCAACCTTCATGATATGGCAGAACCAGCTCCAGCATGGCTCCATTCACATGTGTATGTCCAGTCATTAACTGGCATACGGATTGCTGTTATTGGTCTTACAGCACCTTTTAATGATTATTATGAGCTGCTGGACTGGCATGTTTCGGATCCGTTTGCAGTGTTGGAACGAGAAATCAAGATGGTTGAACAGTCGTCAGATATAATTGTGTTATTATCTCATCTAGGACTCAGTGAAGACCAGACGATAGCCCGACGTTTTCCCGAAATTGATGTGATTATCGGTGGACATACGCATCATTTACTACGTACAGGCGAGATCGTTAATAATACAATACTGACAGCGGCAGGGAAGCATTGTCACTTTATTGGTGAAGTTATTTTGACATGGGATCATCACCGCAAACAACTCGTACATAAAGAGGCATATGCAACTGACATTAGTCATTTAACCAAGGACATGCGGACAGAGAGAAAAATACAAAAACTTACCGATCAAGCGGATGATTTACTAGGCAAGACAGTTGTGCACCTGGATCAATCAATTGAGGTGAAGTGGTTCGAGGATACAAAAATTATGGAAAAACTAACAGCAAACATGAAACATTGGACAAGGGCTGATTGTGCGATGCTGAATTCTGGCCTGCTACTTGACCGATTGCCTGCTGGAGATGTCACGTACCAGGATGTGCATCGAATCTGTCCACATCCAATTAATCCATGTGTCGTGGAATTAAATGGCGACGAATTGCTTGAGGTTGTCCGCGCATCGTTTACCAGAGATTTAATGGAGCTGCAACTAAAAGGTTTTGGTTTTCGCGGTAAGCTGATTGGGCGCATGATATTTTCCGGAATTACCGTTCGCACAAAAGCTTACACCGATGGACATGAATCAGTCAGAGAAGTGTTGTTTCAAGATAATCCTATCAATCCAGATCGTACTTACACGGTTGCAGTTGCCGATACATTTACATTCGGTCGATTGCTTCCGGAAGTGGCCAGATCAAAAACAAAAAAATATTTTTTACCAGAATTTCTGCGTGATCTACTCGCTTATACTTTAAAAAAAGACTTTGCTGAACGGTAATATGAGATTTAACCGCTTCTGGTCACAACCAAGTGTCATTGCCCAAGCCCCTTGAATACATATGTTAGTGTAAATAAGAGGGGGGAAACGGTAACATGATAACAGTAAATCCATTGGAAGTAGAGGGCTTGTTCTTTACCGCTATCGAAGTAGAGTTGCCAAAAACGAATTTATTAATTATTACAAATGAAATAGGTTATATCATGTGTGGTGCTTTGGATGTAGATGTATTGAATGAGATGTTGGCAGACCGTCATGTTATTGCCGGGCGCGCTGTTGGGGTGAAAACAATTGACGATTTACTAAATGCACCACTTGAAAAGATAACGGATGCAGCTAAACAGTATGACTGGGAGCCGGGTATGATCGGTCGTGATGCTTTGATCAAGATATCATGATGACGGGTAGTGGTTTTACAAATGGCGGTGGTTAAAGATATCAGACTGGCGTAGATGCCTGGACCGGATATTGTAGAATTGTAGAATGCTTGAATAATTAATCCGGAAATAGCATTCTAACCCCTCTGAAACAAGCATAAAATTGTTTCAGAGGGGGGTTGATGTTGCGACGACGGCCAGTTTTCAAGAAAAGAAGATCACCACTTCCAGCGAAAAATATTTTGGTAATTACCATGATCTTATTCGTGGCTATGATTGGACTAACCCTTATTATTGTGGATGCAGGGATTAAACCGACATTAAGGGATATAGCTGAAGTGAAAACAACAGAGTTTGCGACCCGTGGGATTAATGCTGCTGTGAAATTCGCAGAGGATTATGATTTTGAAAATGTTACGGAGTTTACCAGGGATAATGAGGGCAACATTACATCCTGGAAATTCAGACCTGATGCGATCAATGAAATAAACCGATATGCAACCGATAGAGCAGAAGAGTTTTTTTTACGAATGAATAGTGGGGAAATTCCGGAGGATGAACAATCGGACCTTGATTTGGATTATGGGGATACTGCAGAAGAGAAGAGTACCGAGGATCCGACACTGATCAATATCCCGCTTGGGGAAGTAACTGGTAATACTGTACTTTCTAATCTTGGCCCCCAAATACCTGTAAACCTGGAGCTGGTTGGAAATGTGAAAACGGATGTAAAACATGAAGTAGAAAAATTCGGGATTAATAGTGCGCTAGTGAAGGTTTATATTCATGCCGAGGCTGAAGTGCAAATTGTTATACCGTTTTCCACCAGTGTCAAAGAAGTAAGCACTGATGTTTATGTGACTTCCGGTATTGTGATGGGGAAAGTTCCGGAATATTACGGCGGTGGGGGAAACAACAATCCGCCAATTTCGATACCAAAAAATGAGTTGCAAAAAGATAAGTAGACTAGTATAGTATTAATATAAATAAATAATCAACCTTATCAGATCGGTGAGGTAGAGGCGCAAGCAGGATGAGTATCCAATTGGAGAATGACAACGATGATGATTGGAAAAAGGGCTGGTTGCCGAAGCATCATAAAGATCATATTTATCGATGCTGGTGTATCTTTGAACAAGGGGTATACTGTCATGCATATCACAAATGTATGGAGAACTACTGATCGAAATGGAGGATAACGTATACTAAAAACAATGGTAGGTTATTTTCTATCGTTGTTTTTTTATGTCTTTAAAATTTCCAGGTTCTCCGGTCGTTTGATGAAGAAATGGAGGTTTACCATATGGAGGGAACAATTTATTCATTAATCCCCCCGGTACTTATGTTAATACTTGTCTTGCTCACAAGAAAGGTATTGCTGTCGTTGGGGGCAGGGATTATTGTAGGAGCATTATTCATTCATCAATTCAATATTTTAGAATTCTTAAAGGAAATATGGAGGTCGTTCGCTAGCATATTTGTAGACGATGGGAGCTTTGACGGCGGCAACCTGTTGTTGGTAGGATTTTTACTAATGCTGGGAATTATGACTGCATTTATAACAGCATCCGGTGGAAGTCATGCTTTTGGTGATTGGATGATCAAACGTGTCAAAACAAGGGTCGGGGCACAGGTGATGACTGCAATTTTAGGTATTATTATTTTTATTGATGACTATTTTAATGCACTTGCTGTTGGTCAAGTGGCCAGACCATTGACGGACAGGCATCGAGTCTCGCGTGCAAAACTATCGTATTATATTGATTCCACCTCCGCGCCTGTGGCTGTTCTTTCGCCAATATCCAGTTGGGGAGCGTATATTATCGGGTTGCTCGGAAGTTTGTTTGCTGCAAATCAAATAACAAATATACAGCCATTTGAAGCTTTTATCAAAATGATTCCGTATAATTTTTATGCTATTGCAGCAGTTATTCTTGTTTTCCTCGTAGCATTTATGAAATTCGACATGGGACCAATGCGAAAACATGAAAACCGGGCTGTTCAGACAGGGGAAGTAGTTGATCCGAATAAAAAAGTACCAGGTGATTTAAGCGAGACTTTCACACCGCATCAGAACGGCCGTGTTTATCACTTAATCGTACCAATTGTTGTTTTAGTTGTGGCAACTGTTGCGATGATGTTTATTACGGGCATAAAGGAAAGCGGTGAAGTTGGATTTTTGCAGGTTTTCGCCAATACAAATGTTAATGTTTCACTGTTCATTGGGGGATTGTTAGCCGTAATTAGCTCACTGATTTTTCATCTCCGGTCCAGTCACCCAAGGGCCTCTTTAACAATGATTGTTATCGAAGGTGTTAAGGCTATGCTTCCAGCCATTTATATATTAGTTTTGGCATGGATGATTGGTTCCATCATCGGCACATTGGAAACCGGGAGTTATTTGGCAACACTTGTGGATAATGCTTCGATAAGCACAACATTATTGCCATTTTTATTTTTCATTATTGCTGGTTTTATGGCATTGGCTACAGGTACTTCATGGGGTACATTTGCTATTATGCTGCCGATTGCAGTGGACGTGACACTTGGTGCAGATATAAATATGTTATTGCCAACATTAGCAGCGGTGCTTTCCGGATCAGTGTTCGGGGATCATTGTTCACCGATTTCGGATACAACAATATTATCTTCAACTGGTGCCGGTGTGCAACATATTGATCACGTTTTAACCCAAATACCGTATGCAATGTTGGCTGCACTGGTTTCATGTATTGGTTATTTGATTATTGGCTGGACGAACTATATGATCCTTGCTTTGGCGACGGCTATCATTATTTTGGTTGCCATTGGTTTTTTATTTCAATTTATCGAAAAAACAAAAGTGGAAAATTAACGCAACCCCCTTCTTGTCAGTGGATGAGAGGGGGTTTTTAGATGGTAAAGTTTGCGTGATGCGGCTAGGCATATATTGGTTGGTCAATATGTTGAAACACTTTGACATAGTCTAAAAGTAACGGTATAATACAAGTATAAATATCAGAAAAGGGGAAAGATTTTAATTTAATCTAATATAATTAAATAGAAGAACTTACTAATGAGGAGGTCAATCAATGGAAAATCGTTCGCAATGGGGAACAAGGGCGGGATTTATTATGGCTGCAGTAGGGTCAGCTATTGGTCTTGGGAACATATGGCGATTTCCGGCCGTCGCCTATGAAAATGGAAGCGGTGCATTTTTTATTCCATATTTATTTGCGTTACTAACTGCAGGAATTCCGATTTTAATCATGGAATTCACGATGGGACATAAATATCGCGGTTCAGCTCCGTTAACGTACAGCCGAATGCATAAGAAATCTGAATTCATCGGCTGGTGGGCAGTAGCGGTTGCATTTGTCATTTCAACGTATTACTCGGTTATTATCGCCTGGGCAATATCTTATGCACTATTTTCATTTAATCTAAGCTGGGGAACAGACACGGAATCATTTATGTTTAACGATTATTTGCATTTGGTTGATCCGGGGAATTTTGGTGGTTTGGTTCCTGGTGTACTTATCCCGCTCATCATCGTTTGGATTGTCGTATTGGGAATTTTGTTCGCAGGAGTTAAGAGGGGGATTGAGATAGCAAACCGCATCTGTATTCCTGCATTGGTCATTATTTTCTTGATTGTTGTTATTCGTGCCATTACACTGCCAGGTGCGATGACTGGACTGAACGCATTCTTTGAACCGAACTTTGCCGAAATTGCGAAGCCTGGTGTCTGGGTTGCAGCCTATGGTCAGATCTTCTTTAGTTTATCAATAGCCTTTGCGATCATGATTACGTATTCCAGTTATCTACCCAAAAAGTCGGACATTACTAATAATGCGTTCATTACCGGGTTTGCAAACTCCGGTTTTGAATTACTTGCTGGAATTGGTGTATTCGCTGTACTTGGATTCATGGCTACCCAACAAAATGTACCTGTCGATGAGGTTGTTGCCGGTGGTGTGGGGCTGGCATTTGTAGTATTCCCGCAAATCATTAATCAGTTCCCAGCGCTAAACGGGTTATTTGGTTTCTTATTCTTTGCCTCGTTGATGCTCGCAGGGTTAACTTCATTAATATCGATTTCTGAAACCTATGTTGCCGGGTTGGTGGATAAATTCGGCATTACCCGGAAAAAAGCAGTTTTGTTTGGTGGCGGACTCGCCGCGATCTGTTCCTTTGTTTTTGCCACAAGAGGCGGATTAAATTTCCTGGATACGACCGATTACTTTATTAACCAGTTTGGAGTTGCTTTGCTTGGGTTAATTGAAGTGATTTTTGTTGCATGGGGATTGCGTAAACTTGGAGAATTTAAAGCTCATGCAAATGCCATTTCTGATATCCGGTTAGGCTGGTGGTGGACTGCTAGCTTGGGAATCGTTACACCACTTGTACTCGGCTATATGCTGTTTGGTCTGTTTAAAGAAAATTTACTGAAACAATTTGCAACTGAAAATGGTAACTATGAAGGGTATCCTGATTTCTTTATTTTTTATAGTGGCTGGTTTGTAGCAATTGCGGCATTAGTGATTGGTATAATCATGACCTTTACTAAATGGAAAACACGTGAGAACGAAGCACAATCAAAGACGAAGGAGGCAAACTAATATGAGTGGAGGAGCGATTGTTGTTGCGATTTTTGGAATCATTATTATTTGGGGGGGCTTGGCGGCCAGCATTGTAAATGCCGTGAAAAAATCCAAAGAATCCAATTCATAAATTTAATTAAATTTTCCTTAAAGTGCGTGTTCAAAAAGGAGGATAAAAAGGACCGAGAAGTTCTAGGCGGCGTGGCTTTGAGCACCGGAGTGTACATAAAAGGTACATGAGGAGTGGAAAAGCAAGCCAACGACGAAATTCGAAGTGTCATTTTTACCGGACTTTTTGAACATCCTCTTAAAAAGAGCCATTATTTATACAATGATGGCTCTTGTTTTTTCCGTTATTTCACTTCACCATTCGTTCCCACTTGCGTAAATATGGATATGGATCGAACGACCATTCACTATGACCATTATCTTTGTACATGCCATAATGCAAGTGCGGTGGAAACTTCCCCGAGGTTCCCGGCGGCCCATAACCTGTTGAGCCAACACTGCCGATGATATCACCGGGTTTCACAACTTGCCCCACTTTAATTCCGTCTTCATATCCGCTTAGGTGACCATAATAGTGATAAATATTATTGATATCACGAATTCCAATCCGCCAGCCACCATACAAGTTCCAGCCTTTCATTTCTATCACCCCATAGGTGGTCGATTTGACCGGTGTTCCATAGTCAGCAAAAATATCTGTCCCTTCATGGATACGGGTTCCGCCAAATCCACGTTTGTCCCCCCATGTACTCCTGTAACTATAATTGTAATTGGTTGCAACCGGAAAATCCCTGTCTACTAAATGCAACTTTTGATACTGTTGAAACACCTTTGCCGTGTTCATAATTGTCTGGACGGTAAGATCCCGCTTATAATAATGCCATAAACCGATTTTGATATCCTCTTTTGTCGGTCCATATTGCAACAACCAATTGGCCATTGTATATAAAACATCTTCCGGATTTCCCGGATCTGCCTTTTCATCGCCGTTTCCATCTTTACCGATTCCGTTAAAAAGTGTTATTACATTTGGATGATCACTTTTGGCACCGTTTCCTAAGCCATACCATAGTTCATCCGGAATAGATATGGAAACTTTTTGCTCTGATTTCTTATTGCTGTCGTTTCCCATGTTGCGCTCATATTGATCAATAGCCGCAATATAATACCAGGGGATTTGCGTTAAGCTTTCTGTTTTTTTATAGAGAGCCATTCGGGTTTGGTAAATGTTATTGTCGTCCGCAGCTGTCGGAACAGGAAATAAACCCATGATAAACAGAAGGATAAAGGAGACGATGAAATAAGTACGGACACGCAACATTTAATCACACCTCCTATTTAAAAAAACAAAGAGGGCTGTCATATCGTTGCCCCCTTTGCTTACGATGGAATTATCTTGTGTTATTTTCCATATTGTTCTCTCTGCCTTGGGGAGATTTTTTCATCTCGTGAATAATGTTATCAATAGTATTGTCATAATTTTGGTTACGAATGCTGGAATTATGCAAACTTTGGATATCGTTCATTAACGTTTGGTTATCGGATACATAAATATTGAAAAATCCCGGCATCGTTGATTTGGCGGTTTTGCTGGCAATATCTGCAGCAGTGGCTGGATCCATATCATCATTTAACTGGTAGGCAATTAATACTTCTTGATCAGTAACAAGTGTAGCTGCTTCATTAAAACCGTTGTTGCGTAAAATCATTCTGGTAATCATATCCGCCATTTTGTCCCGATCGATTTGAACGGAATGCAGATTCTCATGATCGTTATTCAATTGGTTCTTATTGTAGCGGACATAGCCAAGTTTGTTGTCTCTTTCCTCGTCTGTTGGGGTATGCTGTCTGTCAGGTGTCAATGAATCAGACATTTGTTCCTGTTCACTTTGGGAATTATTGTTTACTCCATTACAACCGGTAATAATGGCCAAGCTTAACACAGATGGAAGAAAAACTTTCCACTTCTTCATCGATTGACCTCCTAAGGCAAATATGATTGTTCCCCCTCACAGTTAGTTTGTAGTGCATGACAAAAATCATACAAGCAACATAACAGGTTCTCTTTGTAATTTCTGGTTATTAGGTAATGGATTATGGTACACTATATACAATGTGGGGGGAATTAGGTTGATTGAAATCCAAGGAAAGTATTATGAAGTTATTGAAAACATAAAGAATGCCTTTCAGGAGCCTATAGTAAAAGAACGGTATTCAGAAATTTTGACAAAATATGATTTTATTGTCGGTGATTGGGGCTATGATCAATTACGGCTAAAAGGATTTTATGATGACCAAAATGCAAAAGCTTCTTTCGATACAAAAATAAGTGCACTGGATGATTACCTGTATGAATATTGTAATTTTGGCTGTGCTTACTTTGTATTAAAAAAGGTGGATATATAAAGCCCTGTTCAACGGCTTATTTAACGTAAAAAAGAAATCGGCAGCCCCGGCCGATTTCTAAATACAGGTTGTCAGTCATCTTCCTGCTGTGGGTGAACATCGTCTGGCTCGTCATGAATTGGATGGGCACCGGGTGTTTGTCGTGGTAAATCCTCATGAAGTTCTCTATACGGGTAAACAAATGCACTATCACGGCGCTGATGTTTTGTCCAGGGCGTCGACTTGCTGGAAGTAACAGGTTCATCTTTATTGATTTCCGAACCAGCTGGACCCTCCGGAAATTCTTCGGGAATTAAATAATTTCTCCTATTGTTTACATTGGAAAAATCCGAGTACTTGTCCTTATCTTTTTCTCCCATTTTACATTCACCCCTTTAAATGATAGCTTTTGTTAAGAATAATGATTGAACCATGTTAATTAATGGTATGAAAAACAAGCCACAAACCGGGAGCCTCCATCTTAAATATGGTATAGTAATTACTGTGATGGATGTTTAGGAGGGATATAATGTATTTTGTGGATCGTGAAAAAATCGAACAGACATTAATATATATGGATGATTTATTGCAAGTAGTCAAAAAAGAGCAACCGAAAACCGACATGGAAAAATTGGGGTTGGAACGTATTGCTCAGATGACCGTTGAAGCAATCTTAGATACCGGAAACATGATGATTGACGGTTTTATTATGCGGGATCCGGGCGGGTTTGATGATATCATTGATATATTAATCGATGAGCAAGTATTACCGGAAAGCGACGAAGGTACATACAAATCGATGATCCAATTGCGAAAAAGGTTGGTAAAGGATTATCTCGATGTGGATCATGAAACATTACGAACAAGCCTGTTGGATCATATTCATGTGTTGGAACAATTTAGCACACATATCCGACATTATCTCGAAAATGAATTGGGTGTTGCCAATGCATTCTCCAACAATTGATACGAGAAACCATGTGAAGCGGTACAATGCATATTTAATCGATCTGGATGGAACAATGTATCGCGGTGATGAACGGATTGAAGCTGCCGCGGAGTTCGTGGAGCAATTATATCAAAGAGACATTCCTTATTTATTTCTAACCAATAATTCCGCAAAAACAAAGGAACAAATTTCAGGAAAATTAACGGGTATGGGGATCAGATCGACACCCGATCATGTTTTTACATCCGGCATGGCAACTGCAAACTATATTAAACAACAAAAAGCAGGTGCACGTTGTTATGTGATAGGGGAAGAAGGATTGGTTGACGCGATACAAAAGGAACAATTGCAGGTGACAGATGAAGCGGTTGACTTTGTTGTCGTCGGGATTGACAGGAAGATAACTTATGAAAAACTGGCAATCGCAACGCTTGCAGTTCGTAATGGGGCTTCGTTCTTGTCAACAAATAGTGACATCGCCATTCCAACAGAACGTGGTCTTGTTCCAGGAAACGGTGCCATTTCATCCGTTATTACGGTAAGTACTGGCCAAGAGCCAATTTTCATTGGTAAACCCGAGCGAATTATTACTGAACAAGCATTAAAAGTATTGGGAACTGCCAAAGAAGAAACATTGATGGTAGGAGATAATTACCATACGGATATCCTGGCCGGGATTCACGCAGGTATCGATACACTGATGGTATTTACCGGTGTGACTCCATACACGGATTATCCTCATTTGGAAACCAAGCCAACCTATCATGTACGGAATTTGGCCGAATGGTTTAATTATATGTAACAGGGAGTGCAATTCTTGTGCACTCCCTGTTCATTCTGCTTAATCATCCAGTTTTTTTGCATCGGCAGAACCATGTGCTAATCTGCTTGATGCAGCCGCAGCAATGGCACCGACAATATCGTCAAGAAAAGTATGACACTCACCAGTTGATTTATCATTTAATCGTTTGAGAATGCCTGGTTTTTGTTTATCAATGTAACCGTAATTTGTGAAACCGATAGAACCATAAACATTGACAATGGACAGTGCAATGATTTCATCAACACCATATAAACTCTCATCCGTTTCAATGGTTTGTTGGAGCGGATAATCCAATTTGCCAACTTCCGCCAATTTATCAAGCTGTATTCCGGTTAAAATCGCATTCTGTACCTCCCGTTTGGTTAACACCCGATCCACATTGAACTTGCAATCTTCCATGCTCAAATCATCATGATATTTGGCCTGTAAGTAATAAACAAGTTCGGCAATGTCATCGACTGTAACCCCACGATCGTTTAACCATTCCCTTGCTTTTAATTCCAATTCGCTTTGACTTGTATTTTTATCCATAATAATCTCCTTTCATTTTTTGGTTAAGATGTGTCGTTTGCTGACATAGATTATAATAAATGGGTATATTGCCATCTTTATCGGTTTTTTGCCATGAAAATAATAAGTAATATATATCCATAACAACAATATATGATTACAGTTCAACTCTACCATGTCGTTGAACTGCCATTCAGTTTAAGAGGCCTCTGAATGAATTTTCACTACGGGAGGGAGTAAATTGCAAGACTTGCTTGCAACATATTATGATGTGCAAACGGAAGAAATAGCCGTACTGGATAACAGGCACGGAAATAAAAGTGGTGACGCCATTTATTTTATCATTTCTGCCGCCAACAAGGAAACTATTTATATGGAACAGGCATCACTCGCCTACTACCTGGCTGAAAACAACTATCCCAACCTGGCTATTCCGATTCGCAATAAGCAGGGGGATTGGTTTTTGGAATATCAGGGAAAGCGTTACATGGTTTTACAATTACATGAACAACAGCGGGTCAATCATTCTTCACCCGGACGGCAACTAGCCGAATTCCACCAGCTTGGTTCGATGTACAGGTATGAACCCAAGGAGATTTCCAGTTATGGGCAATGGAAACATTTATGGATAGAAAAATTAAGCCTGTTTGAAAAGAACATGACCCAAACGGCAATGGAAAACCCTTGCCCTTATCATCGGTTAGTCATGGATGTGTTTCCCTATATTATTGGAATCAGCGAAAATGCTATCCAATATGTGCAGGAAACGGAGCAAGAATATCGCTTTGACATGGTTGATCAAGGTACAATTTCCTTTAAGCGTTATCACGACAACATCACCAACTCGGTTTTATGGGCTGACAGCCTTGTATACGATCATCCTGCCCGGGATTTGGCAGAACATATTCGTACGTATTTTCTGCAGGAGGAAATCAGAAGTAACGAAATAAATGAATTTCTTCAAGATTACCAATCCGTTCGACCGTTGTCCATATTCAGTTGGAGATTATTGTACGCCAGATTAATTTTTCCTATCCATTTATACGATATATTGGAGCGCGGAATGATGCAAAGGACATCATATGATCAGCTATATCATGAGTTAAAGCCTCTGTTGGCGAACCAGCAGCAATATGAACAACGTCTGGCGCACTTTTTTGCCAATTTGGACATTGATCAAGAAAGATTGCAGATACCTGTGTTACACTGGTTGTAGGACTAATTAAAGGGTGAGATAAATGAAGAAGCAACGGATTTATATTACCAGGAAACTACCGGAAGAAATGATTAAACCATATCGTCAACAGTTCGATATTCGTATGTGGGAACAGGAGGAGAAGCCTGTTCCCAGAGATGTTTTGTTGAATGAAGTAAAATCAGCTGATGGCTTGTTATGCTTGATTACCGAAAAAATTGATCAGGAATTACTGAAACAAGCAGAACAATTACAAGTGGTAGCTAACATGGCGGTCGGTTATGATAATATTGACGTCAAATCGGCCAAACAGCTGGGAGTTACAGTGACCAACACACCTGATGTACTAACTGAGACAACTGCTGACTTAGCATTTGCCTTGTTAATGGCAACTGCAAGAAGATTGGTTGAGGCAAATACGTATATCAAAGCTGACAGCTGGCAGCATTGGTCACCGTTTTTACTTGCCGGAACGGATATCCACCATAAAACCTTGGGGATTGTTGGCATGGGCAGGATTGGAACCGCTATTGCCAAACGTGCGAAAGGTTTTGGTATGAACCTGTTGTATCATAATCGTTCACGCCATCCGGATGCAGAAAATGCATTACAGGCAACGTACACTGATTTTGAAACATTACTTCGTTCATCTGATTTTGTCATGTCTGTTGTTCCGTTGGCAAAGGAAACAGAAAAGCTGTTTAATCGGCACGCATTCCAAACAATGAAGTCATCCGGGATATTTATCAATGTATCACGTGGCGGTGTGGTGGATGAGCAGGCTTTATATGATGCACTGCAAACAAAGGAAATACATGCTGCAGGGCTGGATGTGTTCTCACAGGAGCCAATTAGAAGCAATCACCCATTATTAACATTGGATAATGCTGTTTGTTTACCACACATTGGCTCCGCAAGTGTTACGACCCGAAAGGAAATGCTACGGTTATGTCTGGATAACCTGTCCAATGTGCTAAATGGGGAAGGGGCGATTACCCCTGTAGAATAAGGTGGATGTAGTCATCGCATCGGGTAGAACAAAGGCGTAAGCGCCCGGTTAGTAGCGTATGTGCTGCGCCCGTGCAACACGGGTGGTTCGGTGTTGCTGCGCAAAGCAGCGGTTTTAACCGAACATTCCTACCATGGAGATAAAGGAAACATGCCCCTGCAAAAGGGGTATGCCGACGTTGGCCGCAAAGGCCGTTTTTAGTCGGCCTTCCTTTACCCCGAGTCGATGTTGACTTATCGTACGAAGGTGAAGGAAGCACACTAGCTGCTGGGCGCTGGAGCCGGACGGGGCTAATCTTGATTACAAAGTTATCCACAAGCATTTAATTTTTATAATTTCCTAAGCAGGAACAAAAAGGCAGACATCCATTTCGAGTGTCTGCCTGCCATTTCAAATGTATGTCTTTGGATAATTAAAATACCTGTTCGATCTCCGTAACACCTGGAACTTCTGCCATCAAAGCCCGCTCAATTCCGGCTTTCAAGGTAATTGTTGAACTTGGACAGTTACCGCATGCTCCCATCAGACGAAGAAGTACAATGCCGTCTTCATCAACATCAACCAGTTCTACATCTCCACCATCACGCAATAAAAATGGACGCAGTTTTTCCAATACTTCACGTACTTGTTCTTGCATTATCCATCTTCTCCTTTCCTAAATATATTATAAGTTGAAAGCGGAAAAAAATCTATTGAGAAATTCTTTTAGTATCATCCAATTACTTTCATTTTATCTTTTATCAAAGGTTTTGTAAAATGAAAGTAACGACAATGTGGAGGTTTTAGGATGGGGAAACAAAAGGTAACGATCACTGTATATGGCGCAGAACAAATTTGTGCCAGTTGTGTTGGCGCTCCAGGATCAAAGGACACGTATGAATGGCTGCAGGCAGCAATCGGCAGGAAATATGCCACGGACAATATGGAATATGAATACATTGATATCGATCATCCGCCCGAAGTTGAAAAACATCAGCAATTTGTCCAGCGTATATTTGACGAAGATATGTTTTATCCGATTGTTTTTGTCAATAAGGAACTAGTTGCTGAAGGAATTCCCAGATTAAAGACGATTTTTCAGCAATTGGATAAATGTGGTGTAGAACCTTTGGAATAAGAAGTGAGGATGCCGAAATGGAAAACCATTTACAAAATACATGGATTGGCAATAACTATATTTATCTTAATTTTTCGTTAAGATCAAAGGAGCCGGCGGATCGGTTTGGATAACCGGTACAGCAGAAGCGATAGCAACAGGCGTATTTCTCACAATAGTAAAGAAAGTATAAAAATCTAGGCTTTATTCAGCTCATGACAAAGCAGGCCACGTCCGGCTTCAGCGCCCAGCAACTAGCAAACTTCACACTTCTTCACTACGATAAGTCAACATCGGTTCATAAGTTAAAGGAAGGCCGACTAAAAACGGCCTTTGCGGCCAACGTCGGCATACCCCTTTTGCAGGGCATGTTTCCTTTATCTCATTGCGGGGGGTGTTCGGCTAAGAACGCCGCTTTGCGCGGCAACGCCGAACCACCCGTGTTGCACGGGCGCAGTTTGTACGTTGCTAACCGGGCGCTTACGCCTTTGTTCCAAGTTAAAAAGTTTGAATCATATGGGAACGGTTTGTATACTTATATGTAAGAGGGATCATTGTTAATACGAAGGAGGACATAAAATGGTTATTACATTGACGGATAACGCTGTGGATCAAGTCAAAGAAATGATGAAAGACGAAGAAGAAAATGTTCGCCTCAGATTTGGTATCAAAGGCGGCGGCTGCAGCGGATTGTCCTACTCGCTCGGGTTTGATTATGAGGTAAATGAAGAATTGGATATGGTTGATGATATAAATGGTATCCCCGTTGTTATTTTTAAACAGGACATTCCTATCATTGAGGGAACGACAATTGATTTCAAACAAAATATGATGGGTGGAGGATTTAGCATCGACAATCCGAACGCCATTGTATCGTGTGGCTGTGGGTCGTCATTTAAAGCGAAGAATCGTGAAGGCGTACCGGAAAAATGCTAAAGTAAAGATAAGCTAGAGCGCATGTATTATCGCTCTGGCTTTTTTATTGGCAAGAAACTGAGTACGGAGTGATCTGTGCATCGCATTGTTGTTTTCCTGCACAAATTGAAAACTTTTCATGATTATCCCAAATTCTCATTTTACTTCGGCACATAACAAAATACACCTCTTCATATGATTTTTTAATCAATGCAGAGGTGTATATAAAAAGCGCTATAGGGACTAACTTCTTAAAACATGCTTGTCGAATGTTTAGGTTGAACTCTCGCTTTCGGGTCAATATATTGTTTAGCATTATTGACGGCGGTTGGACCTTCGCCAAAACCAGTTGCGATCAAATTTATCTTCCCCGGGTATGTACAAATATCGCCGGCTGCATAAATTCCCGGAATATTTGTTTCCATTTTGGTATTTACAACGATACTGTTTTTTTCGATTTCCAAACCCCAGTCTTTGATTGGCCCCAGCGTTGAGACGAATCCGTAATTACACAAAATCGAATCAACAGTAACTTCCAATTCACGGTCGCCTTTAACTTCCTGCAGCAATACACTTTCAATTCTATCTTTGCCACTAATACCGCTTGGTGAAAAAGGGGTTAAGATATCCACGCTTGAATTCATCAATTTTTCAACACTGTACTCATGTGCTCTGAATTTGTCCCGGCGATGAACCAGCGTTACTTTTGCTGCGATCGGTTCAAGCATTAATGCCCAGTCGACAGCTGAATCACCACCACCAAGCAGCATTACATGCTGGTCCTTGTAATGGTTCATGTCCTTAACATGATAATGCAAATTAATTCCCTCAAACTTTTCGTAGTCGCCAACATTCAGGCGGCGTGGCTGAAATGCGCCGTTTCCAGCAGTAATGATAATGGTCTTTGTATAGTGTACTTCCTTATTTGTCGTCAATTTAAGCGTTTGATCTTCCAGACGCTCCACTTTCTCAACAGCTTGTCCCAATACAATTTCCGGGTCAAACATGTTGGCCTGTTCCTCTAAATTGTCTACAAGTTCTTGTGCGCGTATTTTGGGAAACCCGGCAACATCATAGATATCTTTTTCCGGATATAATGCGGTTAGCTGACCGCCGGTATGGGGAAGGCTCTCAATAATCTTTACACTAGCATCCCGCATTCCACCGTAGAAGGCAGTAAACAGGCCTGTAGGACCCGCGCCGATAATGGTTACATCATATATTTGTTCAGACATTAGTTAGTTCCTCCATTCTTCCTCTTCTATACTACGACATATTGAAATTATCATAAAGAAATATGCTGTTTGTTGTTATTCGGATGGGATAAGCAGGTATTCAGGGATTTTAAAAATGTAAAATAAGGGTTGAAAAATACAAGCAAACCGGATAATATATGATGTGGACTTTATATTACGAATTCATGACAATAATATTTCGATTGTTACATAATGATTTGTAGATCCAAGTTTTATATGAAATGGGTAATAGCGTTTATGATAGAATTAAAAACGGACGGAAGTGAAAATATATGGGGAAGCCGAGTGTTGTGATAATTGGCGCTGGGTATGGCGGAATGATGACCACGGTCAAATTGCAAAAATTATTAGGCACAAATGATGCCACAATAACGCTTGTTAATAATAACGATTATCACTATCAGACAACATGGTTGCATGAAAATGCGGCTGGTACGTTACATCACGACCGCACCAGAATTCCTATTAAAGAAGTGATCGATACCAATAAAGTGCGGTTTATAAAGGATACTGTTGTTGCTGTTAAGCCTGATGAAAAAAAAGTAAAATTAGGGAATGGTTGTCTATCCTATGATATCCTGGTTGTGGCACTTGGGTTTGAGGCAGCAACATTTGGGATACCGGGGTTAATGGAAAATGCATTTGCCATTGGTAATATTAATAGTGCACGACTGATTCGTGAGCACATAGAATACAATTTTGCGATGTACCATAATGACCCGAAAAAAGACCAGGCACGATTGAATATCGTGGTTGGTGGTGGTGGCTTTACTGGTGTTGAATTTCTTGGTGAGCTGGCTAACCGAATTCCGGAGTTATGCGCAGAATACGATATTGAAAAGAACCTGGTACGAATTATTAATATAGAAGGCGCATCGACTGTTTTACCAAACTTTGATGCCCAGCTTGTTGAATATGCAATGAACTCGCTTGAGGCACGTGGTGTAGAGTTTGTAACGGATGCTATGTTAAAACAATGTAATCCAACTGATGTCGTTTATGAAAAGAATGGTAAAGAAGAAAAGATTCCAACCCGTACAATCATTTGGGCTGCCGGCGTGCGGGCGAATACGATCGTTGAGGCATCCGGTTTTGCAACCAATCATGGAAAAATTGAAGTGCAAAAGGACATGCGCGTACCAGGCTATGAAGATGTATTTGTGCTTGGAGATTGTGCACATGTAACTGATCCGAAAACAGGCTGCCCATTTCCGCCAACATCTCAAATTGCGATCCAGGAATCACGAACGGTTGCTCGTAATATTAAGGCGCTTGTCAATGGTGATCAAAAGTTGGAAAACTTTAAAGCCAAAATTCATGGAACAGTTGCTTCACTTGGGGCGAACGATGCGATTGGAGTCGTGTTAAACAACCGAAAATTGTTCGGCTTTAAGGCTTCCATTATGAAAAAAGTGTTAGACAATCGGTATTTACTTCAATTAGGTGGGGTGGGTCTGTTAATGCGAAAAGGCAAATTCAATATTTTTTATTAAGCGTTATGTGAAGTTGGGCATTATCGAATGGAATATAATAAAAATGACAATTTCCGCAAAGGTGTACACGATCACCTTTGCTTTTTATATGTTTTCAGTTAAAATGAAATTTATATGCTTCGTTTGATAAATGGGGGGACACTGGTTTTGATTCAATTTGTCGTATCAATTATATTGTTTTTCGTTATTTTCTTTGGAATCGCCTTTATTTTGAATATGTTATTACGTCGTACATGGTTAATGTCATTTATATACCCATTTATAGTATTGATCATTGTCGATGGTATTTCAACGGCAGAATATTTTAAACATCCTGGAGCGGCATTTCAAACAGCGTTTACCAGATTGATTCATTTGACACCAGTCGATATCACGATACTTGTGTCCGGATTCATCGGAACTATCGTATCAGGTTTTGTGATTAAATTTTTGCGAAAAAGCGGCTATCAAATGTTTTAAGTGCGTGTTCAAAAAGGAGGATAAAAAGGACCGAGAAGTTCTAGGCGGCGTAGCTTTGAGC
>NZ_JBFNXI010000011.1:0-75087 GCF_040812445.1 Lentibacillus sp. L22
AAAAAAATCACAGTTGCGCCTAATATGAGGACGTTTCTGTGATTTTTACTGTCAAAGATGAGATAATAACACTTTCTTCATAAAAGTGACAACTGAATCGTCTATCATATGTTCGTCATTTGCATGTTTGGGCGCCTATGAAAACAAAAAACAGCCCGGTGCCGGGCTGTTTTTTGTTCGTGAAGATACCTTTCGAGGAAACATAGTGGAAAATCAGAGGCTGGTGTTGCGTGGAACTCATGAGAGTGTATAGTGATGTTCTTTATCATACTTACGTGATAGTTCCATCATTTTCCGGTTTGTCGTCGCCACCATTTCCATTAATTGAGTAATCGTTTCTTCGTGTTGCTGTACTTTTACAACAAGCGCATCAAACGCAATCGAATCTTGATGGTTCATATGTAATCCTCCTTCGCATTTCTGTATATTACTTATACCATGAAAAAGAACAAATAGACCAATTGCCATTTTTCAATTTTGGCATTCAATTCGACAGTTTTTTGCTAAAAAACAACAAAATTCGACATGTGTTTTCAATAAAAACTCGATTTCCGCTTCATTTTTCATGCCCAAAACAAAATTTCAGTGTATTGATCGACAAATTGCGACATTTTTTCTTATTCCTTTACAAAACTGCAGCAGTAGGGCAGAAAACAGAAATTAAAAATCTCCCTTGGGGTCCGATTTTTTCCGTCCTGCTAAACAATACTAACCAAAAATTCATCCTTTCTTTCCCATTAAAAAAAGGCTGACTCCTTTGTCAGCCTTTTTACTATCCAGTTTAACTATTTGGTTCGATTAATCCATATTTCCCATCTTTACGCCGGTAAACGACGTTTGTATCACCGGAAACCGCATTTGTAAAGACATAAAATGCATGGCCAAGCATATCCATTTGCAGGACTGCTTCTTCTGAATCCATAGGCTTAAGATTAAATCGTTTTGTTCGGACAATATCTATTTCATTATCATCTTCATCTTCATCGAACTCATTTGCTTTCGTTTCTTTTTCCATTTCGGCAAATATATGCTTTGGTGAACCATTTTGCCGGGATTTACGATTTACCTTTGTTTTATATTTCCTTATTTGACGCTCCAGTTTGTCAACTACAAGGTCGATGGCAGCGTACAGATCCACATGTTGCTCCTCGGCACGAAGTAATAAATCCGTCATTGGAATGGTCACCTCAATGCGCTGCTCATCATGATAGACACTTAAATTAACATGCACTTCTGATGTTGGTGGTGTATCAAAATATCGTTCCAGCTTACCAATTTTCTTTTGCACATAGTCACGTATGGCCCCAGTCACTTCAATATTTTCACCACGAATGTTGTAATTCATAAAAGTGTCCTCCTTTTATTCTTATGTACTTCTTATTCTACAATACCCTTCCTAATTCCTGCCTAAACAAATAAATAGTCGGGAAAATTTAATAGCATCTTGTCGGACTGCGCCAAACACGCACTTTCCCTTTAAGGATATGTTCAAAACAGCTATTTTTTTCGATCCAAAAACATACCGTCCATTGTACCGACATTGACATATGGATTTATATACGTCTGATGAATATTTTTGTTTTTCGCCTCATCATTTTTTTCGTTTAAATCATTGATGGTCTGCTTGATAAATTTAATACAGCCATTGTACAGCATCAGTGTCAATTCACCGCCGGATGCTGTATTAATCGCATTATTCTGATAAGGCTTAACATATCACCCCTTCTTGTGTCTCGTTATGGTTTTTTCTCCTTCAATTACCAAATTGCTGCATTAAATAATCAGATTGCTCATTCATTTGTGAGATTGCTTTTTCCATTGCGGTAAACTGACGCCAATACCGGTCCTCGATTTGGGTTAACCGGTCCTGAAACGTATCAATTTGTTTGTTTAACTGTTTCATCCGTTTACCAAAGGAAGTAATCTCGCCACCGGTTTCCACATTGACATACCAGCTTTGACACACTGGTTAATAAACTCCATAATGGAATAAAAGGCAGCGTCGGCATCATTCGTAACCGTTAGCGTTACCTTTCCTGCCGTTACATCCTTGAATTGGTACGTAATGTCACTTAATGTGTATGAATTATCTTTGAAAGTTATGTTTTAATGCCGTTATAATTGAAGTTCGCGTTTTCCCCACCTTAACTCAGGCATTTCATCCAGAAGCTCCCCAAACGTTTTATTTGAATCATCAATATCCATACCCGAAGCTAATCCACCTATTCGCATTTCAGGTTCCCTTATTGATGCTTTTTCCAAAATCTATCATCTTTTTCGCCGTTTTTTGGGGATTGACACGATATTCGCCGGAATCGATAGTTTGTTTAATATCCTGAACATATTTTGCGCGTTTGGCACCTGGCTGGCTATTTTTCTGAAGCTGCTTGGATTGATTCAATATTTCAAAATTCACAGTTTGTTCTTGCATTTGCTGTTGATACGTATTAAAGTTGATATGATTCGAACCATGGATTTTCACCGCTATCCCGCCTTTCCTCTGACTTATCTATGATCGGCACTTTTCGCTTTATATAAACAGATTTACCCGCGAACTAATGTTAACGCATATACATCAGGACAACCGTTTTGCTTTAATAAACTTGCTGCATGACGCAATGTTGTTCCTGTCGTATATATATCATCGACAAGCAGAACTGGTTTGTTAACCTTTTTCAACAGATAAAAAGGATTTTTTGATGATAAGCGTTCTTTTCTCGTTTTCTTTGATTGTTTTTCACCATGAAGTCGATGAAGCAACTCTTCCTGCTTTAACGGGAGAAAATTTGCCAGCATTTTTGCCTGGTTGAATCCTCGCTCCAGCAGTCGCTGTCCACTTAGTGGGATTGGCACAGTTATTATTTGATCCGGTAATGAAGATTTATGTTGTTTATATGTTTGATAGATATACTGTTTAAAAATGTTTCCCAACACATAATCTCCCCGGTATTTCCATTTGGTCACGATGTCCTGGATGACGTCATTATAAACAAAGACAGAATAATTTCTCGTTAAAACATCCCTATCATAATAGTACGTTGCCCATTGTTTACAGTCATTACATACTGGATCATCACACATTCGACTGCAACGGCTGCAACGCTTTCCGGTCAGTGGTTTTAATTGTTGTTGACATGTCTGGCAAAGGTGTTTCTGCTTGGATAAAAACAGCAACTTGCTCCAGTTCAAATCCAGAATGATCTGTTGATTGCACCATAGACAAAACATCAGCGAAAGCCTCCCCGTTTATTCATAGCTTTAACGGATGAAACTGCCTCAACCATCGCGTCCGTTTTACCGTCATGAATGAACAATACTTCTCCGGTTGGGTCATCGGAACTTCTACCTGCACGACCGGCTATTTGTACTAACGCCGCTTCATCAAATACATCATGCCCGGCATCCAGCACCACAACATCTACGGAAGGAAAGGTAACGCCACGTTCGAGAATCGTGGTGGTAAGTAACATAAAAGTTTCTTTCCGTCTGAATTGTTGCACCTTTTCTTCCCGATCCGGATCAGATGCATGTACAAACGTGATAGCTTGTTTGCTAGGCAACCACCCAAGTTGGATGAACTTCCTGGCAAGCACCATTTCCAATTTTTCGGCCAGTTCAATTGTTGGTACAAATAACAAAAGTTGGCGTTCAGGATTTACACGCTGTTTTAGCCATTCCGTTAACAATTTCGGTGGTGCGGGTCTTGCCAAATCTTTTTTTAATGTTCGACACATCTTCAGAGAAGGTACAGGAAGTGGATAACCGTGAAAACGGGTCGGCACAAACATGTGGTTCAGTTGTTTTTGGAGCATTCTTCTACGTTGTTCTTTCCTGGGAGTAGCCGTTAAATAAATCATTGTACTGATCTGCTTTCGGGAACGATTGGCAGCGAATGATAGGGAGGGATCTTTGTGGTAAGGAAAGGCGTCAATTTCATCAATAATCAAGACATCAAACGCTTGACGAAATCGAAGCAACTGATGGGTTGTGGAAAGGATTAGTTGGGCAACTTTTTCCTTTTCATCGCTGCCACCATACAACCCCTGAATTGATACCCCGGCAAATGCCTGTCTAAATCGCGGTAACAGTTCTCGTACTACATCTGCCCTTGGCGTTGCTAAACATACACGTTTACCTGACTGAAGCGCCTTTGTAATCCCTGGGAAAAGCATTTCCGTTTTCCCCGCCCCACAAACCGCCCAAATTAACAGTTCCTTCTCCTGTGAAACAATTGCTTGGGTAATACGATCAGCTGCCAACTGTTGTTTATCGGTAAGCTCTCCATCCCAGGAACAAGGATCAGCTGGGGTCGGCCAATTGGGTTGATCTCCATTCCAGTAATACAGTGGCTCACATTCCATAACCCTGCCCATTTCAATACACTTACGACAATAATGGTGTTCTCTACGACAGATTTGGCAGGGTATTTTGGCAAATAAACCGGGTTCCCTATTCCCACATCGATTACATTGGCAATACAATAGATTTTTGCTGATGGAAGATACCGCCGTAAAATTTCCTGATGAAACGCAATGTTGAAACACATCCTCACTCAATGGAATTTCACTACGTAATAATAATTTCCCCGCAAATTGATAGGCTAACTGATTTGTAGTTTCTGAAGCCATTTTTTCACGCTCCTATTATTTATATATAGTAAAAGTAGAAATTGGTAACGGTTAGTTCAACGGATAAAAAACCTGTAGTTAACTAGGTTCAAAATGAATGGATTTAAACAATATGATGAAGGAACTAACCTTGTCTTCAAAGGTTAGTTCGGAGGTTATTGATGAAGTTAAATCAGGGTCAATATTTATCACGCATTCGTTCGGGCCTGTACGAAGCAGGTCACAAAGGCGTTGCAACAGGACGTTGCGAATTTAGCCTTTGTTCCCCTGGAACATTGGGGAGGAAAGGAACCCTCCAATGAATACAGTTTCACTTTATCGAATCTTCATTTGACATACCACGTCATACCAATTGCTCCCTCTCCCAAGTGGGTGCCAATAACTGGACCAAAATATCCGATGGAGATGTCCAATCCGGGGTGGTTTGCACTTATTCGATTTCGCCATTCTTCAGCTGCTTGTTGGCAGTTGGCATGGATGATAACAACTTTCAATGATTTACCTTTCTCCAGATCATCTTCCATCATACCAACAATCCGATTTAACGCTTTTTTTCGTGTGCGTATTTTTTCAAACGGAACAATAACTTTATCAACGAAATGAAGAATCGGTTTCACCTGCAATAGACTGCCGACAATTGCTTGGGCACTATTCAGTCTGCCACCTCGTTGCAAGTTCTTCAGATCGTCTACCATAAAATAAGCACGTATATGTTGTTTCATTTCATCAAATCGTTTAAGTATTTCTTCCGGTGTTTTGTTTTCCTCAACCATTTTTACCGCTTCCAAAACATAGAAGGCTTGTCCCGCACAACTTAACTCGGAGTCATACGTATGAACAGCGATGTCATCAACCATTTCACCTGCACTGGCGACAGCATTCATGGTTCCACTAATACCACTAGATAAATGAATCGAAATTACTGCATCATAATGCTTCGCGAGTTCGGTTAATTTTTCGGATATATAGCCAATCGATGGTTGGGATGTTTTTGGCAATTCATCAGCTTTTCGTACCTTTTCATAGAATTGCTGCGTTGTGATATCAATTTCTTCCCGATAAGAGGTATCGCCAAAAACGACACTAAGCGGAATCATATGAATATTTAATTCCTCCCTGGTGTCAGCAGGTATATATGCTGTGCTATCAGTCATGACAGCTATCTTCATAATCTTTCCCTCCTCTCTTAATCGTAGTAAAAATATATGTAAAAAGCTGGTTTTATTTACTGGATAACAGCAAAAAACACCTTTCTATTATAGGTGATTGGTATAAAGCTGCCCAGCTTGGTTGCTGGGCACGTTTATGAACAATATATAATTAGCTTTATAGTACTTCTACCCATCCTTTGCGAATCGCTGATACGACTGCTTGCGTACGATCATTAACGTTCATTTTCTGTAGAATATTGCTTACATGGTTTTTGACTGTTTTTTCGCTGATATACAGCGCTTCCGATACAGCCCGGTTGCTTTTTCCTTCTGCCAGCAATTGCAATACCTGGCATTCCCGCTTCGTCAATAAATGAAGCGGTTTGCGGTATTCAATACCATACTCGGCAATACTCTTCATATTTTCGTGTGCCAAACGACGGTATTCCTTCACCAAATTATGAGTAATCTTTGGATGGAGATAAGACCCGCCTTCACTGACAACCTTTATTGCCTCAATTAACGCATCAGAATCCATCTCTTTTAATAAATATCCCTGTGCCCCTGTTTTTAATGCATGTGTTACATAACTCTCATCATCGTGAATCGACAAAATAATCACACGTGTTTTCGGAAAATGTTTTACCAAATCCGCTGTAGCCTGTACACCATTCATATTTGGCATATTGATATCCATTAAGACCACATCAGGGCGATGCTCTTTTACAAGCTCTTTGGCAATCTCACCATCATCGCCTTCAGCAACAACTTCGAACGTTGGTTCAAATTCCAGAATTCGTTTTACCCCTTCACGAAATAGTTTATGGTCATCGATTAATATGATTTTCGTTAAATCTGTTTTGCTCATGCCTTGGTTCCTCCCAGATATCGAATACTCCGTCTATTACCCCATAATCGTTACTATGATAGATTTATCTTATTCTTTATACAAATTTAAATCAAGTGATTATAAAGTGAACTTCATCTGCCAACCCGAAAATTATTCCAGATTATATGGTACATGGATCAAAATGGTGGTTCCGTCGCCGATAACGGAATTTATCTCCAAGGTGCCTTCCAGCATTTCCACGCGCTCACGCATACCCATCAGTCCGAATGATTTATCCTTTTTCACTTTCGTGTCAAAACCCTTCCCATTGTCTTTAATCGTAACAGCGAGAAGGTTTCTATTAATCTCCATTTTCACCTTGATCAAAGTTGCCTCCGCATGTTTAATAGCGTTTTGGACTGCTTCTTGAACCAGGCGAAAGATGGCAATTTCATATTTTTGCTGTAGTCGATTTTCACTACCCAGCGAAATAAATTCTGTTTTAACAGCATGATAATCCTCAATTGTAGACAGGTACTTTTTTAATGTTGGTACCAATCCCAAGTCGTCCAGTGCCATCGGACGGAGATCATAAATAATCCGGCGTACCTCGTAAAGGGAGGAGCGAATCATTTCCCTAACACTCTTTATTTCCTTTAAGGCATTCTCCGTACTTCCTTCCCGAAAGATCCGATCAACTAGTTCCGAACGTAGTAATATATTTGCAAGCATTTGCGCAGGACCATCATGAATCTCGCGGGATATTTTACGGCGTTCCTCCTCTTGCGCTTCAATAATCTTTAAACCAAATTCTTGTTTTTCCTTTGCTTCTTCAATCATTTCGTTTACTTGCTTAAAATCATCATTTAGGTAGGTTAGGATGACAGAAATCTTTCCGGCAAGCCCCTCGGCACGTTCAATTGTCTGGTCAAGCGAGATTAGTCTGCGTTGCAAATCGTCCCGACGCTCGCGCAGTACTTTTTCTTCCTGGCGAAGCATTGCCAACTCTGTTTGCATTTTATGTGTACGTTCATATACTTCTCGTATCTCCGTTTCAGAATAACGATCAAAGTATTTACTCACTTCAGATAGACGTTGTCTGGAAAAACGTACTTTTTGTTGGAGCTTATCTCCATCATCGATGTGTTTCACAACTTTTTTCCTGGTTATTGCCAATTCTTTTTGTAACTGCTCATAGTCCTTGCGTGCAGCCTCACTAATATTAAAAATCTCATCCTTGCTATTTTCCACTACATCGATCATTTCATCAATAACTGTGTCTAACGCCTTTTCAGAAGTTTTCAGTACCATTCTGTAAAACCACCAACCTATGCTATAATTGTTCGCAAGCTCTATTTGTTTTTATAGGGTCTTTTTACACGCTTTCAGGAAAGATTATCCTTTTTACTACACATTTTTCACAGTGTCGAATCAGCTGTTTTTTCTAATTTGATAATCTATCATCATATTGACCCGGGAGGTATAAAATAATGCTGTCTACTTATTTCACCGTAAAAAGAGAGGGATCCGATCAACAAATCATCCAGAAATCGCGTTTTATTGGCCATGTCAAACGTGTTGAAAGTGAGGATGCTGCACTTGAATTTATCCAGGAAATAAAAAAGAAATATTCCGACGCTACACATAATTGCTCTGCATATCTTATTGGCGAACATGATCACATTCAAAAGGCTAATGATGACGGTGAGCCTACGGGAACTGCGGGAGTTCCTATTCTGGAAGTTTTAAAAAAGCAGAACTTAAAAGATACTGCTGTTGTTGTCACGCGTTATTTCGGTGGTATCAAGCTTGGTGCTGGCGGTTTAATCCGCGCCTACAGCAGTACGACATCAAAAGCTGTCCAAACAACGGGCATCGTTAAACGACAATTGACACAAGGGTATTCTGTTACTGTTGATTATACCATGTTAGGCAGGCTTGAGAACGAAATACGTCATTCTGAATATATTTTATCCACCATTCACTATTCCGAAAAGGCGGAATTGATCATTTATGTAAAAAAAGCAGCTACAGAATCATTTATGGAATGGATGATTAATTTAACGAATGATCAGGCCATCATAAAACAGACTGAACTACGCTACTTTGAGATTGATGTATAACGTATGTAAAATTAAGAACAAGCGCTCATCTTAAGATAGCTGGATATAGACTGTTATATTCTTATCAAAGTTGGCGGATTGTAATACCCCCATCTATACATGCACGTAAACCAAAACGAAGGAGATGGGGGAATAGTCATAAAAAACCATATAGGAACATAGACGAAATTGCTACGTCTTTATGTCTTGTTCTATACAACTCATATTAGAACGTTTTGTTCAACGAAGTCCCATTGAATGAAGTTTCGCTGTATTATTTCACATTTTTAAGTGCAGCTTCATCGGCAATCAGGATAACATTATCATGTTGCTTTAAAGCGGAAGCAGGAAAGTCTTCAGAAACCTCTCCATTAACCAACTTTTCAACGGCATCACTTTTCTTCTCACCGGAGACTAGCAGAATAATTTGCTTGCTTTCCAAAATTGATTGAATCCCCATTGTAATAGCCTTTGTCGGAACATCCTCCAACGAAGCAAAGAATCGGGCATTTGCCTTTCTTGTCGATTCGTCCAGTGTGACAACATGGGTTCTGCTGGAAAAAGATGTTCCTGGTTCATTAAAACCAATATGTCCATTCAAACCGATTCCCAACACCTGTATATCTACATAACCAGCTGCCTTTATTGCATCCTCGTAATCTTGACAAACAGCAGTTAAATCTTTGCCCTCTCCATTTGGCACGTGGGTTTGATCTTGTGGAATATCAATATGATCAAACAATTTATTACGCATATAAAAATGGTAACTATTCGGATCGCTCTTTGCCAATCCAACATACTCATCCAAATTAAACGTAGTAGTATTTTTAAATGAGATTCCGTGTTTGACATGTTGTTCGATCAATTGCTGATATAGACCTTCTGGCGTGGACCCGGTTGCCAATCCCAGAACTGGTTCTTCCAGTTGTTTTAATTGATCCACAATTAATTGACAAGCTTTCTCACTCATTGCCTGATAATCTTTCACCTTTAAAATTTTCATTATCTATTCCCCTTCCTGTAAGCTATCACACCACGACACATTGTCATTTCAAGCATTAGCGCATCATCAACGAGTAATATGTCTGCATCTTTGCCAACAGCGATGCTACCTTTACGATCATATACCCGTAACTGTTTGGCCGGATTTACAGCCGTCATTTTGATCACTGCTTCCATGTCAACATTGGATAAATGCAACATATTTTGTGCGCCTTGATACATTTTTAAAATACTTCCAGCCAATGTACCGTCATCCAATAGAGCCCGATCGTTTGTCACTTTTACCGGCTGTCCGCCCAATTCATAATCACCAGGTTGTAAACATTTAGCCCGCATGGCATCCGTAATAAGCATTAATCGTTCACTACCCATATTATCATATATTAGCTGTAGCATTTCCAGTGAAACATGAATTCCATCAGCAATTAACTCCGCACGTAATTCATCCAGCTGTAAGGCGGCTCCCACCGCGCCAATATCCCGGTGATGAATCCCTGACATCGCATTACATAAATGGGTTAACTGTCGCACGCCATAAGTAACCGCTTTGTTTATTTCTGCAAAATTTGCCCCAGTGTGTCCCGCTGAAACATTTACACCTGATTGGGCAAGATAAGAAATAAACGCTCCGTCTTGATCATGTTCCGGAGCCATGGTAATGGTTTTAATCACGTTTCCGGAAAGCTCCTGCCAATGTTGAAATTGTTCAAGGTTTGGTTCCTTAATATATTCCAGTGGTTGTGCACCTTTTTTGCTTTTTTCAATAAACGGACCCTCCAGATGAACACCGATTATTTCCGCTTGGCCTGGTTTATTGGCATAGTTTGCTACATTGGTTAATGCACGATCAATATTTTCTGGTGACTGGGTAATTGTCGTCGCCAAAAAACTGGTTGTTCCTTCCTCAGGCAAAACTAGCGCCATTGTATCTAAAGCTGTTTCCGTTGCATCCATCACATCCGCCCCGTTCGCCCCATGGATATGCCCATCAATAAAACCCGGAATGAGATTGTTAAATTGGGCATCTATTATTTCAACAGTCTCAGGGAGATGATTCGGAAATTCTTTTTCTTCATATATTTTCTCAATTTTTCCATTTTCAACCAATAAAGATCCATTTGAGATCCAACCTTGTTCTGTATAGATATTGGCATTTTTTATGTAAAGTAACATATCACGCTGCATGCTGTGCCATCCTTTCTACTAATAATGCGTGTTCAAAAGGAGGGTAAAAAGGACCGAGAAGTTCTAGGCGGCGTAGCTTTAAGCACCGGGGTGTACATAAAAGGTATATGAGGAGCGGAAAAGCAAGCCAACGAGCTTCAAAGGAAGGCCGACTAAAAACGGGCTTTGCGCCCAATGTCGGCATACCCCTTTTGAAGGGGCATGTCATTTTTACCGGACTTTTTGAACATCCTTAATATGTATCCATTATAACATAGCACAGAGCTTCTCAACCTATACGGCCGTTCAAATAAAAAACTACACCCGCCAGATTCGGCAATGTGTAGTTACATTTTTTTTATTTGTTGACCAAACTATCACTTGAAATGGCGCTGCTTTTAAGTTCATTTACCAGAACCTGAATCAATTGTTCAGACGTCTGGATTTTGAGATTTTCCGCTTGATCAATTATATTTTTCAGGATTTTTTTATATTGCTCTTGCTCTCCCACAATCTATTCACGCCCTTTTCAAAAATTCGATCCATAAGTCAATTATACTACAAAATCCGCAAATGTTGTGCCTAATAATGGAACTTGCTATATATAATTCGTTATGTTTTTATTATTTTTGTCGCCTTCGATCACTTTTTGTTAAGCCCCATGCAGCAGAATTAACTATCTGTTATAAAAACATTGTAAATAAGGGCAGCTTGTTTCCTTAACATTGACCTGCCCTTTCATTCAACATATGAAATGAATGTGCAGAAGTGTGTGCGCAAAAGGATCGCAGGCGTTGATTTTGGCAGGAGTCCCCTTGATCATTCACTCAAATGATAAACCGCATACAAAAGTGAGTTGTTCAATTTATTAACTATTATTCTGCTTGTTTCTCCATTTATTAAATTCCAGGAAATCGCGAAATTGCTCTTTGGTGACACCTGATTCCATAGCTTCCTGGACAATTTTCAACCAATCATCATCCAGTTCTTCTGCTGTAGGCACATCGTCTTCTCTTACCAAATCGTTAACGGAAATTTCTAGTACTACACTTATTTTTTCGATAAATTGAATGGATGGATTTGTTTGCAGGCCGCGCTCAATGGAACTCAAATAGGATTTTGCTACGCCCGCCTTTTCAGCCAACTCCGATATGGACATTTTTTTGTTTTGTCGTAATTGTTTTATTTTCTCACCGATCAAGCCCAAACACCTTCTTTCTTAGAAGATTATACCATAGGAAAGGTGAATGGTTCTATATTAAGCACAATTCTTGAAAATTTTATTTTTTCTTTTGACTTTTAAGGAATAAGCGGATCTCCTCTTTGGTTATGCCAATCATTTTCGCTTCCATAATTAACCGAACCCATTCAACATCCATTTTACGTTTCCCAACAAATTTTAACATAGCCGCCATCTCCTTCACTATATTACCGAACAGACCTGGCATAATTCGGTACTACAGATTAGTAGTTATATATACCTGGTAAATTTTACCCTTAACAAGGCTCTGCTTATGAATAATATACTATAAAACCGCCTGTAAATGGATGGCTTATTTTGTCGAATTGAAACTAGTTTTGTAACCGACTATACGGTATTCTACAAAAAATGACATCTCCATACATATGGTAATTTATGCACTGATTTTTGTTCGTGTTTTTTTAAACTTTTTACTTTTGTCCGTCAGAAAAAGTGTTAAAATAAAGTAAGATTTATTTATCTAGGGGGAGTCCTATGAAAAAGATAACAGTGATTATGTTCAGTCTCTTGTTTTTATTTCTTCTCAGTGCTTGTTCAGATGGAGCATCACCAGAGGATCAGATGGATTCATATGTAAAGCAGTGGAATGAACAAAACTTTGACAAGATGTATAACCTGCTTTCGGATAAATCAACTGAAACCTATAAATCTGAGCAATTTGTTGACCGCTACAAGAAAATTTATAAAGATCTTGGGGGAACAGACTTACAAGTTACCTATAAAAAGCTAAGCAAAAAAGAGCTCAAAGATGCGAAGAAAAATGGAAAAGCAACATTTCCCATAACCGTAAAAATGAATACCATTGCCGGTCCAATTTCTTTTGATTATCAGGCCACTTTAGTCAAAGAAGAAAAAAATGATGAGGAAAATTGGTTTGTGCAATGGGATCCCGGATATATTTTCCCGCAAATGAAAGACGGCGGAAAGATACATATCCAAACCAAAGAGCCTAAACGCGGGGAAATACGTGATCGAAACAAAATGCCATTAGCACTTAATGATACGATCAGTGAAATTGGCATTATTCCCAATAAAATGGGAGACAACCCAGACCAAATGAAAGAGAAAATTGCCGAACTTTTGGACATGTCAGTAGATGAAATTAATACGGCTTTGGACGCTGACTGGGTTGAACCTGATGTTTATGTTCCGTTAAAAGAGATTTCCAATTCTAAAAAAGATAATCTGGAACAACTATTGGAGCTGGATCCAGTAATGAGTCGTGATGTTACCGGACGGGTTTATCCTGCTGGAAAGGCAGCAGCACATTTGGTTGGTTATATTGGCAAGATTAACGCCGAGGAATTGGAAAAACAAGACCCTGGTACGTATACTGCAAACGATATGATTGGTAAACGCGGGCTTGAACAACTCTATGAAGATAAACTAAAAGGTGAACCGGGGGTAACCATTACCATATCCAATGAGGACGAGGAAAATAATGATCCGGTGGTACTGGCGGAAAAACCGGTAAAAGATGGAGAAAATATTCAAACAACCATTGATATCGATCTTCAAGAGAAAATTTACAAGGCTTATGATGGTGAAGCGGGAACAACGGCTGCAATCGATCCAAAAACCGGTGAATCTCTGGCGCTTGTCAGCAGTCCCGCCTTCGATCCGAACGATTTTATGAATGGTATCAGTGGGGATGAACTGAAAAAACTGCAAGATGATCCAAAACAACCACTACTCAATCGATTTTCGCAAACATTTGCACCAGGTTCTGTTATGAAACCTATCTCCGCCGCTGTTGGTTTAAAAGCAGGTAATATTGTTCCAGGTGAAGGTGTTGAAATCAATGGTTTGGAGTGGAGTAACGGTAAGGGTTGGGGTGATTATAAGGTACGCCGTGTTTCCCCTTCCGACGGGCCAGTGGATATCGCCGATGCCTTAATCCGTTCTGACAATATTTATTTCGCCATGAAAGCAATCGATATGGGCAGTGATACGTTCGCAAAAGGCTTAAAGCGATTTGGTTTTGAAAAAGATTTTCCGTTTGACTACCCAATTAAAAAATCAACTATATCTTCAAATGGGAAATTTGATAGTGAGGTTCAATTAGCCAATTCCAGTTATGGCCAAGCCCAAGTTCAGGTTAGCCCACTTTACCTGGCAACAGCATACACAACATTTTTAAATGATGGAAACATGCTTAAACCGACATTGCTCGCTAATGAAAAAACAAAACAGGTGTGGAAAAAGGATATAATTACAAGTGATCAGGCCAAAGTTATCCAGGACGCACTGCGTAAAGTAGTCAGTTCGCCTAAAGGAACGGGAAAGATGGCCAATATATCAGACTTCGCCGTATCCGGAAAAACTGGCACAGCAGAATTGAAAAAATCAGCAGACGAAAAATCAGGTCCGGAAAATGGATGGTTTGTCGGCTACCCTACCAAAGATCCGGATATATTGATTGCCATGATGATGGAGCATACTGAGAAACAAGATGGCGGCAGCGGAATCGTTGCGAAAAAAACCGCGGAACTATTAAAGGATTTTCATAATTAATTGAAAATAATTGAAGAAAAGCTCTCCGGATGAATGATTATCTGGAGAGCTTGTTTTTGATCAAATCAACTGTAAGTAAGGTTTCTGGGCGATTCTTTACCTGAAAGATGTCCACAATTTTAAAGGTATTTCACAAGCTGACGGAATGCTGTCTCATCCTTTTCATCCAACGCACGGTCTATGAGTCTTTTCACATTAAGTTGCTCTAATTCATCGATAATTTCCGTAATTTCATCATTAGATTTTTTCGTTGGTAAGTCTTCGAGATAATACGGATCAGCAATCAAATGAATTTGTATCAAAAATTCAGGAATAAATATCAGATCGGTCATGGCAATATGTATGATTTCCTTCCCCTTTTGAAATGCAAATTTCGCCTTCATATTCATTATTTGCTTTGTTTTTCGATTCACTGTAATCTTTTTGGCATCCACTGGAACAAACTTATAAACGGATTCATCAATACTAATGTTGAAATATTGATAGGCCAAAATAATATGAATGTATTCCGAGTCTACTTTAATGTGATAAGGTTTCAGTTCTTTGACGGTAACCATTTACTTCACCACCTTTGGCTAATTTTTATACAATTCCCCCTATTACACATCTTTAAACCTGCTTGCCATGGGAGACATTTGATAACAGGAAAGCTGCACTAAAATGTCTCCCTTTATCATATTGTATTTTCTTAGTTGCTACTTTACTCGTTGGTTCGGTCTTGTCGAAGTAATGAAGTCAATTCATAAAATTGTCTCTCATCCCGATCGTCTAACGCTTTATCAATTAATCTTCGCAAATTTTGCTGTTCAAGTTCTTCAATGATTTTTTTGTTAACGTTTTCATTTACTGCTATATTGATAGATTCTTGACTCTTTATATATGGATCAATAATTTTTTGTAATTCCGTTTGAAAATCAGGGAGGGTCACAAGTTTCGTCATTGGAATGCGGATAATGTTCTTGCCCTTTTGGAAAGCAAATTGGGCCTCAATATTATCAACCGTTCGTGTTCTCCGGTTAATCCGGATTTCTTTTGCTTCGTTTGGTACAAAATGATACAATTGATCGTGGATAAACACAGAAAAATATTGATATGCTAGGATAACGCGCACATACTCATCATCCGCTTTAATATAATATGGCTTTAACATCTTAACGGTAACCATCATACATCCCCCTTTCGTTTCATACTCCAAATTTTCAGTTAATTAATTTTACACGATATTTGAAAAAAATTCAAGTGGTAAACTTTAGAATTTTATTTTTTATATGGAAAACAACCAAACAAAGGTTAATATATATGCAATTTAAACCCCCGTTTGGCTGTCTCTACCAACAATATTTATTCAACTTTCGTATCCAAATGCATGAAGTTGTTCACTAGTTTATTCATTTCATTTTCGTCTGGTACTGAGTACATCCTTTCCATTTGTTCTCTGTAAACATCCGCATCTTTAAGTTTTTTAATTCCTTGTTTCATGTACGATTTATATTCAGCCGTCAATTTTTTGATTTGTACCGCAAATTTTTCGTCCGTACCGGGAGTCACTGTCTCGTCATACAGGTCAAGGACTTGATCGTCTTTACGTTGTGGAAAATATTCGTGTGGATCTGTACTGTCAAATATGCAGAAATCAAGATCCCTGACAATGACCATATCCAGTCCACTTGGATCAAAACTGCATCGGTATAACTCGACATCCAATCCTTTTGCCGTACATGCGCTAACTATTTTTTTCATAAACGTTGATTTTCCTGTACCCGCACGCCCTTTTATATAGCATACATTGGCAATATCTTTAATAAGTTCCGGAACCACATTGACTGCACCATCCGGCGTGTTGGTACCAAATAGACGCGTGCGTATTTTCCCTTTCACTTGACTGTCAGGCTGGTTTACTAGCAGATTTTGTATAAAATGACTCGCAAGTTCATTGGCACGGTTAAAATCCATTTGATCGACATAGATTTTTTCCAATTTATCGTGGATAGAGAGTCCGGTTGCAAAATTTTCATATGCCTTTTGGGTTGCGCTATCGATTTGTTGCTGTAGTTCATGCTGTGAGATATTTGCCGGGAAAATTTTCTCCAAATCACAAATCTCAATATCCATCTTGTTTGGGGCTATCTGATCGGTGATGATTGCAATTCCTTTATCCCTCCATATTACACCGTCACGATATTTGCCGCCAAGTGGACTTAATATTATCTCCAGTTGGTCTGATGCTTCATATTTTTTTATAATTTGATCAATTACACTCGTCTTCACCTTATTCGAATCATGTTTAAGTACAATAACACGTTTTATATCCTTTATGTTTGAATAGGTAAAATTCACAAAGCCCTCTGAGGTGTTACCGGTTGTGTAGTATCTTTTTGGCATCTGACACACCCTTTATAAAAATGGTTAATTTCATTATATGCGCCCTGCCCAGGATAAGTGCAAAATTTTTATATTACAAAGCCATGCAGAGTTGTATCTCCGCATGGCCTTGTTTTTCAGAACTTAGGTTAATTCTTTCCGCTCTTCTTCGGTAAACACCCTTGACCTGGTCAAAAATCGTTTTCCTTCAGGTCCTTCCAGGGAAAACATACCACCGCGACCATCAACCGCATCAATAATAAGCTGGGTATGTTTCCAGTATTCATATTGATCCTTTGACATATAAAATGGGGTACCACCGATTTCGCCAAGCAGCACATCAGAATCACCAACAATAAATTCACCTTTGGGAAAACACATTGGAGAACTGCCATCACAACAGCCGCCGGATTGGTGAAACATTAGTGGCCCATGGATATCTTTCAATGTTTCTATCAAACTTAATGCCTCATCCGTAGCCGTCACCCGTTCAACCATGTTTCACACCCCCTACTAATGGACAAGGAACAAAAATATATGCCCCCCCCCCCGACCATCGTAAGTATTTTATTAGAATAACCCTGCCGTTCCTTCACCATAGCTAATCAACAGGTTTTTCGTTTGCTGATAGTGACCCAGCATCATTAAATGATTTTCCCGGCCAATTCCGGATTTTTTGTAGCCACCAAATGCTGCATGTGCGGGATATTGGTGATAGCAGTTGGTCCATACCCTGCCCGCTTCAATTCCACGGCCAAACCGGTATGCTGTATTAATATCCCTGGTCCAGACACCAGCACCAAGTCCGTACAAGGTATCATTGGCGATTTCCATTGCCTCTTCTTTGTCCTTAAAGGTTGTAACGGCCAGAACCGGTCCAAAAATTTCTTCCTGGAAAATGCGCATGCTGTTATTTCCTTTAAAGATTGTTGGCTGGATATAATAACCATCGGCTAGTGATTGATCGTCTAATTGATTGACTTCGCCGCCAACAAGTACATCGGCTCCTTCCTGCTTACCAATATCCAAATATGATTTGATTTTCTCCATTTGTTCAAGAGATGCCTGCGCGCCCATCATTGTGTCGGTATCAAGCGGATGACCGATTTTGATTTCTTTGACCCGCTTAATAGCACGATCCATGAATTCATCATAAATCGATTCATGCACCAGTGCACGTGATGGACAAGTACAAACCTCACCCTGGTTCAATGCGAACATAACCAATCCCTCGACAGCCTTATCCAGAAAGGCATCGTCTTTATCCATCACATCCGGGAAGAAAATATTCGGTGATTTACCGCCGAGTTCAAGTGTGACCGGGATGATATTTTCTGAAGCATATTGCATGATCAATCTTCCAGTTGTTGTTTCACCGGTAAAAGCGACCTTGGAAATTCGGCTATTGGTTGCCAATGGTTTTCCGGCTTCTACACCAAAGCCATTGACAATGTTTAACACACCTGCAGGAAGCAAGTCTTTAATCAGATCCAGTAAAACATGAATGGACGCCGGCGTTTGTTCTGCAGGCTTTAATACAACACAGTTCCCCGCAGCCAATGCCGGAGCAAGTTTCCATGTGGCCATTAAAATCGGAAAATTCCATGGGATGATTTGCCCAACGACACCAAGCGGTTCATGGAAATGGTAGGCAACCGTATCATTATCAATCTGACTAATGCCGCCTTCCTGAGCACGAATTGCACCGGCAAAATACCGGAAATGATCGACAGCAAGCGGCATATCAGCAGCAAGTGATTCCCGAACCGCCTTTCCATTGTCCCATGTTTCTGCTACTGCCAGTGTTTCCAGATTTTCTTCTATCCGGTCAGCAATTTTATTTAGTATGTTTGCCCGGTGTGCAGGCGATGTTTTTCCCCACTCATCCTTCACTTTATAGGCTGCATCTACGGCCGCTTCCACATCTTCTTTATTAGATCTGGCAATCTCGCAAAATACTTTCCCGGTAACAGGACTAACATTTTCGAAATACTTTCCACTCGAAGGCGCTCGATATTCACCTCCAATAAAATTGTCATACCGTTCTTTAAAGAATACCTTGGCACCTTCCGTGTTTGGATTAGCATACCTCATTACGATCATTCCTCCCCAATCCCTTTTGTTAACGCTTGCAAAAGTTAATTGATGAAGTCATATAGACAAAATCATCTATTAAGAGTATAACAGGAGGTTCCCAATTATTCCAATACTTTGATACGTGATTGTTTTCACGTTTTATATGTCCAGTCCTCCACTATGTAGATGTATGGGAGCTTTCGGAGGACAAAAAAAGAAAACACATTCCAAGGGTGGAACCTGTTTTCCAATTGCTCAATTCAGTTATTTTTTTCCCTAAACAAAAGCCGCTGATCAGACATCTCCACAAATATGAACATAAAAAAAGTCATGTATCAACTCATGTAAAATTGTTCAACTGATGATTTATCAGCCGTATGATCAACTTTCCAATTCCGGAAGTACACGGACTTCCCGCTTCATCGATGAATGACAGAGCGGACACTTTGGTTCCTGCTCGAAACTAAAGGACTCGCGCATCCAACCCTGACAGTCTTCACTAGTACATGACCATACATTGGTTTCCACCTCTGGAACCGGTTCTTTTGGTCCGCGTGAAAATGACATGATAGCAACCCCTTTCTGGTACTATTACCATTATACCCCTTTCCGTCAGACAAAGAAAGGGCTGGCAATTTTCTGGATGCTTTTAGACAATACAAGTTAAAATACGACAATTTAGCCATGTAACTTTGTATCATCCCGGGATTGACTTTATTGACTTTTTTAAATCGATTAAGCCATTCTAAGGTGTTATCTTAAAACTGCCCTTATTACAATACAAAACGTTCTATTGCCATAGCTACTCCATCCTGATTATTCGTATCCGTTACGAAATCGGCGGCCATCTTGATCGCTTCCTGGGCATTTCCCATGGCCACACCGATCCCGGCTTCCTGGATCATTTTGATATCATTCAAACTGTCGCCTACTGCCATGACGTTATCCATCCTCATCCCCAGCCAATCACATACCTTGGTAATGGCCGTTGCTTTGTTAACACCGGCCGGATTGATCTCAATATTGGTTGGAGTAGAATTTGATAATTCCAAGCCCTTGTGATAGGACAGTTTTTCCACCAGGTCATCCAATTTCTCTTTGTTATGGGAGTCGAAGCCGATTTTAAGCCAATCATGGTCATAAAAATTATCCGGACGTGCGTCATACCAGACATCATCCGTTGAGATCATCCAGCAGTTCATATCATTTTCGGCTCCAAGTTCCCACATCATTTCAATCAATTCTGTATCAAGCAAGTGCCGCTCAATTAATTCTTTATGTACCGTCCAGATTTCCCCGCCATTACAGGTCACTAAATACGATGTAAGATTTAGTTTTTCAGCAAACGGGTGACATGAACTAATCCACCGTCCCGTACTCAATACCACTTGTACATCATTGGCAAGCGCCTGTTTAATTGCTTCTTGTGTACGTTCTGATACCTTCTGCTCACTCGTTAACAACGTTCCATCCATATCTAGTGCTACCAATTTGATTTCATGTTTGTTATCCATATGTACGCTCCCTGTCCAATATATTTGAGTTTCGAATATCGCGATTTTACAAACGTATTGTTAAAAACGGAATTAACACCAGTGCCAATTGTACGCCTTGAATGACGCAATTTTATCTATTACCTATTTTACCAAAGGCTGGCCAATAATAATAAAGAAACCATTTATGGCCCATTGGGATTTTCTTGTTCACCGAAGTTGGTTCATCCTTACCATAAAGACAATAATCGTAATTAATGGTACCACTATGATCGCAACGATTAACCATACACCAAATGTATCATAACCTTTCGCGGCGCGTACTGTCTCCCATGTTAAAAAAGAAAAAATAGCTACAGTCTCGGCATTAATAATCGTCATAAACAAGCGTGCTGACTGATACAAACGAGGTGCATTTTCCTTGGTTATTTCTACCGTATAATTAAAGGTATGTGGTACCTTGCTCAAAAAATAAAGCGGGATATAACAGATAACTGCAATCACAGGCAAAAGAAAAATAGTTCCCTTATGTCCCCAGCCATCTGCTTCCCCTTTTCCATTAAAATGCGTAGGGACTGTTTCCGGCAGACTGCGATAAGTTAGCACTACATAAACAATGGAACTAAGCAGCATAAGCATAGCTATCAGGTTTAAAAATTGCACCCATTTAGAAGGTGGAAGATCTATTTTTGGACGATCGCGCATAACATATTCGCCCCCTTGCTTTTTTACGTTTATACGTTAAACGCGGATCTCAGGTTTCATTAATTGTCAATTTTGGCCAGGTTTCCTGCCAATTCTTTTGAGATAAACGTTTCCTGTAAAAACCCATGCGCTGTTTATCCAATAAAAAGAAAGGTGTTGGTCTGACTGTCAATTGTACACAATCATTTATTCCATGCGGAGCAGTAAGTACAATATGGTCTTTTTCATTAAGACGGACACCAAGCGATGTTGCCGTCTCCGGGAATTTGGCAATGGCGTCAACCGAAGATATATACGGAGCGATCTGATTTGTGATATGCATCCGCGCTTCGTTTTTTACTGACCAGGGATATTCTGGTGCAGCAGCTTTCAATATGGTTTCGTAACGTTTCTCTGTTGTTTCCTTCAAGTCATTCTTATCGAAATAAATAACATCAATATCTTGAAGTGGACTTCTCTCCTCATAATAGTGCAATGTATCCCAAATTTTAGTCCGAACAAAACCTGCGCAAATCCACCAATCCGGTAACTGTAATTTTTTTGCCGCCTGTAATGCCTCCATCATCCATACATCTTCGTGTATCATACCTACAATGTCCTGTTCCGTAAGCCACTTCATCTCCCTATCTCCAAACCGACACGAAAGGTTTCCAACCGCTCCAGAAATGCTTCCCTTTTGACTAGTCGTTGCTGTGCATCTTCCACGGAAATGGAATAAAAGCGGATTTTCCCTTGCGGGGGAAGCTGGGCAATGTTTGGGAGGTCAGTAGAAATGACCGTACCAATCCGCGGGTAGCCACCAGTCGTTTGCCTGTCTGCCATCAATATAATTGGCTGACCATTTGGTGGTATCTGTATTCCTCCAAATGGCGTGGCATCCGACCAGATATCCCCTGATGGAGTAATTTGAAAATCGGCTGCCTCCAAACGGTATCCCATACGATTGGAATTAGCTCCAACGATAAATGTTGTTTGGTAAAAACGTTGTCGATCCGCCTCTGTAAACAGATTGGTATGCGGTCCTTCAATGATGGCTACATCAATTTCCTTTTGATAAATGGGAATAACCTTTCTGGAAAGACCAATCCCGGAACGACTTGCAACAGGATTTCCCTCGATTGCCTCTCCCTTTTCCAGCATATACCCTAAACCACTATTCATATCCATTGATTTACTTCCAAAGATGGCGGGTACAGCGAACCCTCCAGCTACTGCAATATATGCCCGCACCCCTGATTGAAGCTTGCCAAATGTTAATTGGTCCCCTTCCTCCATTGTAAACGTCTCCCACATGTGAACCGACTTTCCATTTACAGATGGTTGTAAATCAGCACCTGTTATGGCTAAAGTAATGGGGTAGTGCGCCTCCAGTTGCGGGCCAATGAGTGTAACTTCCAAGCAAACCTCATTGCGCTTATTTCCCACCAATATATTGGCAATCTGAAATGCAAATACATCCATCGCACCTGCGACCGGCACACCGAACCGTTGATATCCTGTACGTCCCATATCCTGAAAAGAAGTTATAACTCCTGGCTTGTTCACAGTAAATATTTTTTGACCTGCCATTACAGCACCTCCAATTCAGTCCTAAACTTATCCTACGTTAATTTCAGCATCTTCCAGTTTCCTTCGCAGTTTTTTTGCAAAGGCAACAGCATTCACTCCGTCACCATGTAAACAAATGGTATCGGCGCGAATCTTAATTTGGGTGCCATCAACCGCCTCAACAACACCATGGTTCACCATCTGCTCCACTTGTTGTACAGCCGCTTCAGCCTGTTCAATTATCGCATTTGGATGTTTTCTTGGTGTTAAGCGTCCATCTGGCTGATAGGTTCGATCGGCAAAAACTTCGGAAGCAACTTGTAACCCTTGATCCTCACCCGCTTGCAACAATTCACTGCCTGCCAAGCCATATAATATTAACGATGGATCAATGTCATGAACAGCCCGAGCAATAGCATCTGCGATCTGTCGGTTTTGACCCGCAAGATTATACAATGCACCATGAGGTTTCACATGTTGCATCCTTGCCTGGTTAACCTTACAAAAGGCAGCAAGTGCCCCAACCTGGTAAACCACCAGCCGGTAAACTTCTGCAGCCGAGCAATCAATCATCCGACGCCCAAATCCAGCCAGGTCAAAAAAGCCAGGATGTGCACCTATGGCAACACCATGTTGTTTGGCTAAACGAACGGTCTGCTCCATGACTTCCGGATCACCAGCATGTCCGCCACAGGCGATATTTGCCGATGTAATATATGCCATCATGTCCGCATCTGCACCAATAGTATACCTGCCAAAGCTTTCCCCCATATCACAATTCAAATCAATTTGCTTATCCATGTTCATCCATCCTCCCTTATTTCACCGTACACATCAACCAGTTTCATTACCACGGTATTATCTTTGTTTAAACTTTTCATTCACACGAAAGCTGCCTTCCTTCACAAGCAGCTCGATTTCCGCAAACGCTTCTGCAGTTATTTCATAAAAGCACACGACATCACCTGCTTGAAATAAAAAAGCATCATTTTCCTTATCAGACTGGAACAGTTGAAGTGGTGTTTTTCCAATAATATTCCAGCCACCAGGAGAAGCCAGTGGATATATTCCTGTTTGTTCATGGGCAATCCCAACGGCACCTGCATCAATCCTCTTTCGCGGTTCATCCAGCCGAGGTGTAGCGATACGTTTATCCATGCCACCAAGATAAGGAAATCCCGGCAAAAATCCAAGCATGTAGACAAGATATTCATTCCTTTGGTGAATCGCGATTACTTCATTCTCTGTTAACCTGTTATGGCTTGCAACACGGGTTAAATCAGGTCCCTGTTTTCCGCCGTATAAAACAGGGACATAGATATATCTGGATGTTAGCGTTATGTCATCCTTTCCAGTTAACACAATTTGTTGCAATTGTTTCCGAATGCTTTCATATGTCATATGTGTCGGCTGATAATAAACAGTTACCGAATCAAACGCTGGCACCCATTCTTCCACCGCTGTTAAAGACAATTCTTGCAGTTTCTGACAAAAAGTACGAATCTTCCTATTTAACTCCGGTGAAACTGTTTCATGAAACTCCACTTTCAACGACGTATCACCAACCGGTTTTATCGTAACATTACCCATACAAAGCCTCCCTGCCAAGACATTTTCCTAAATTGTAGCACAAAACATAAATAGATTCTGGCTTGGACATTCCATCCGAAATTGGCATTGGAATGTATTATCTATTTATAGTATGTTCAAACAACAACCACATTTATATCAGCGATTTCAAATAATATATTAGCCATTCCCATTTTCTGGCGGATATGCAGAACCACTCCGTCCTGAATCACAGAACTAACCTATGTACCAAAAAAGGAAGTAACACCAATCAAAATAATAGTGTCACTTCCATTTCTTTTTTCAATTTATCGTTTCTTGTAGCGATAGCTTTTAAACGGTAGTGTCATTAACAAAATAACAATCCCGACGATTAACAGTATATAATGAATTACCATCGTATTTTCTTCAGATATATAATAGGCTCCGATTGCTGCAAGTATCCAGCCCATTATTTCAATTAACAAACGCACGTCTTCACTCTCCTTATTTCTAACCGGGCTTTTTCATATATCACAGGCTGGTCTGCCATCAAATAAGTGCATGGTTATATCAATCTATTTTTTACTAACTATTAATCCGATACGTACCTATCCCGTCCGGCAAACGAACCGAAAATAATAACAATAAATCCTACACCGATCAACGTTATTAATGGTATCGTCCAACTATGGCTCAGATCATATAAATATCCAATAAATATTGGTCCAATAGCTGCCAATAAGTAACCGAATGATTGCGCCATCCCGGATAATTCAGCAGCCTGCCTGGCATTTCGTGAGCGCATACCCAAAAATGCCAATGCTAATGGAAAGACGCCCCCAAGTGCAATCCCAATTAAAATGACACTAATAATCATAATAACGAACCCACTACCGAGCAGTAAGCCGCTATACCCGCCAATCGCACATAAGGCAAGCAGCCAGGCAAGCCACCATTGCGATTTAAAACGTCCGGCAAGCACAGGCACCAGGAAGCTAAACGGCAAGCCGATCAACTGCATAAATGAGAGCATCCAGCCTGCCGTTGCAATACTAACACCGTAATCATGGATGATCTCCGGCAGCCAGGAAATAGTAACATAAAATAAAAATGACTGAAATCCCATAAAACAGGCAACCTGCCACGCTAACGGGGATCGCCAAATACGGTTATTCGATGATGTTACAAATTGCGATTCTTGCTGGTTCTCCATTTTTTTACCTTTACTAAGATAGGCCCAAATAAGAATTCCGATAATTGCCGGCACCGCCCAAATCAATAAAGCAATTTGCCATCCCAATCCTAGTCCTTTCGCAATCGGAATACTTAATCCAGACGCCGTAGCAGCAAGTGCACCCATTGCGGTAGAGTACACTCCGGTCATCAGTTCCACTTTGTTGGGAAACTTCTCCTTTATTACACCGGGCAGGAGCACATTGCAAAAGGCCACCCCTATGCCAACAAGTAACGTACCGATATATAACAAGGAAACAGAGGTGATCGATCGAATACTAATCCCGATAAGCAACAAAATCAGGCCGATTAGCAATGCCCGTTCATTGGAAAAACGATTACCAACTTTGGGTGCAACCGGCGAAATAAGTGCAAATGCTATCAGTGGTAAACTTGTAATGATCCCTGCACTCCAATTAGACAGCCCAACGTCATCGCGAATAAGCCCAATAACCGGACCTACTGACGTAATGGATGGGCGCAAATTAAATGCCGCAATAATGACTCCAGCATATATTAAAAAACGATACATCCGATTGGTATCTTTTTTTGTTAACGAACTATCTACATCCATCATACAATTCCTCCACACTTTCAAAATCACTGTTCCTATGATAGCACATTAATCGGTTGAACGGATAACATTTGAATAGTGTGGCATATTACCATCTCCCGTATATTGGAAGGTAAAATACTGTTTCAATTACAGCGTAAATATTGTTCGATAGCAATATTTATGGTAGATAATGGTAACTAGCCAAGCTATGTTATTTACAGAGTTATTTCCCTTTCCAAACCCTTTTTATATGGTATACTATAGGTAGAAATATGCATATACTTATAAAGACCACAGCTGCAACTGTGGTCTTGCGATAAGCGGTTCCCCCAGGGTATCAGCTATCCAGGAATAGACCTCTCCCGTTTCGACTGTTTTGGGTTAATAGGGAGGTCTATTTTTTATTGATCAAATCCAGGATGAAAGTAAACAGACCCAGCAAAAACGTGCCGAATGTAAACATTACGATCAAAGCCTCGAAAATGCTCAATGGCATCACCACCTTATAAAGGGCTAGCCGACCAATCCCTAAAAGAACATTATCTTAGTTTTAGTATAGCACAAACTTTGCTAAAATAACCACATAAACAGAACATTTGTTTGCCAAATGAACCATTTTTCCTACGTAGCAACCCGGACGGCCACCCATGATAGCTACTTGTTGTACGCTATGAAATACAACAAACCATTGGGGGCATTTCCATATGGGAAAATCTCCTCTACTTCTGCTGGGTATTCCTGCCCTATAAGAATTTATCATAAGCTTTATTTTATATTGCAATAATCTAAATTTGTAAAATTGATTGATTATACTGGTGCGAACCAGTTAAAATAATAGATAAATGTTATATCAATAATTATGATAGCGATTACAAAAAGAGAGGGAGAGGATTTTGTATATGGCAGAGCGTGAAGAACTGCAAAAGACGCTAAAACCACACTGGGTCTGGGCGATTGCCTTGGGATCATCGATTGGCTGGGGTGCGTTTGTCCAGCCGACCATATGGATGAAAGATGGTGGTCCACTGGGGGTTATGATCGGATTTTCCATTGGAGCAGCACTCATGATGCTTATTGCAGTCAGCTACGGATTTTTAATTCAGAGTTTCCCCGTATCGGGTGGAGAATTTGCCTACGCTTTTGTTAGCCTTGGACGAACACATGCCTTTATATGTGGCTGGTTTCTGACCCTAGGCTATATATGTATCGTTGCACTTAATGCATCCGCGTTTACCTTAATGTTTAAATTTGTGTTCCCGAAATTTATTGAGAATCTGCATATGTATCAAATTGCCGGCTGGGATGTATATGGAACGGAGGTTATCATCGCCACTTTAGTACTGATCTTGTTCGGTTACTTGAATTTCCGCGGTACCGGCCTTAGTGGTCAAATGCAATTTATTTTCTGTTGTATTATGCTTGCAGGTGTTTTAGCATTAACACTATTGGTTGGTGGAAGCCCAGAAACATCTTTTGCGAACATGCAACCATTATTTCCAACAGGCACCACATCATTTGCCGCGATTATCTCAATTGTAGCCATTGCACCATGGGCTTTTGTTGGCTTTGACAATGTCCCGCAAGCCGCTGAGGAATTTAACTTCTCTACCAAAAAAGCATTTAGTCTCATTGTTTTGGCTCTATTTTTTTCCGGGTTATTATATGTATTTATGGTAGGCGTCACGGCAATGGCAACCCCATGGGACGCGCTTGCTGCGGAAAACAATCTTTGGGGTACAGCGAATGCCATTACCGGCGTACTCGGTACATTTGGCTTGGTTATTCTCGTGACTGCGCTTTGTATGGGGATTTTCACCGGCTTAAATGGATTTATTATTTCATCAAGTCGCCTGCTTTTCGCCATGTCACGTGCCAAAATATTGCCTGAGATATTTTCCAAAGTCCATCCGAAATACAAAACGCCTTACGTCAGTATTATTTTTACAGTCATACTGTCAATGTTCGCCCCATGGTTTGGGCGTGAAGCATTAACTTGGGTCGTTGACATGTCGTCTATCGGGGTATCCATTGCCTATCTGTATACTTGTTATACCGCATATATCATTTTTAAATGGTCGATGGACAGTAGCTTTAACCCAAGTAAACATGTGATTGCACCTCTAAAGAAACTTTTTTCACTTGTAGGGATGCTGGCAAGTATAACGTTTATCTTACTTCTACTTATCCCTGGTTCTCCGGCGTTCCTGGGTATTCAGTCAAGAATTGCCCTAATCGCCTGGATAGTTCTTGGGGTAGTATTTTATTTAGCTAAACGAAAAGAATTTAACCAAATCCCCACAGAGGAGTTAAATTATTTGATCCTTGGAAATAAACAGATTAAAGTTGAAGAAAATAAAACAGAGTTGAATACTCCGGGGGTTGAAGCAGGAAACGAATAAGATAAAATCGGGACAGGTGATAATGCTTCTGTCCCAATTTTATTGTCTGCTGCTAGTTATTTCTGAATCACGCTAAATGGAACTATTAATTCGTCGTCTGGTGTCTTTAAAAAAATGCTCCATACCAATGATACTGGTACGGAGCATTTTCAGTTTATAGAGGATGTTCAAAAAGTCCGGTAAAAATGACACTTCGAATTTCGTCGTTGACTTGCTTTTCCGCTCCTCATGTACCTTTTATGTACACTCCGGTGCTCAAAGCTGCGCCGCCTAGAACTTCTCGGTCCTTTTTATCCTCCTTTTGAACACGCACTTATATGTTATTTTTTCCATTCATTATAATCAAGGTGTTTATATTTATCCAACAAGCGAGTAGGCATGTGTAATGCATCTTTTCTAAATGGTGGCGCCAGCTGAGTCCCATCTACATAGATATTCAAAACGGCAGGCTTTCTTTGTTTTAATACCTCTTTTACAGTTGGACCGATATCTTCTGCTTTGTCAATCGTATAGCCTAGCGCCCCCATTGACTTGGCAACTTCGGCAAAATCAGGGCCCTCAATATTCGATCCAACATAACGATCATCATAATAATCAACTTGATTTTTCTTTTCTGCTGCCCATGATCTATTGTTAAACACGCAAGCGATAACTGGGATGTTCTGTTCAACTGCCGTGCTTACTTCATGCAGGCTCATGCCCCATGCACCATCGCCAACAATCGCTACAACTGGTGCATCAGGATCGGCTAACTGGGCGCCAAGTGCTGCCGGATAAGAAAAACCTGTATTGCCAAATGTTAACGCGGCAATATGACGTCTCGTTTGATTAAATTTCAAATAGGCATTTGCAGTCGATGAAACGTTACCAATATCGGATGAGATGATTGTATTCTTTGGAAGTGCTTTAGTCAATTCCAATAGTGCCCGTCTTGGATTGATTGGATCGCCATCCACCATTGCCAGATCAACTAATTCCTGTTCCCATTTTTCTTTCAAATCACTAACCTCTGCTAAACGTGCCGAATTTTTCACCGGAGATGGCACAGCTGACTGAAGCTGACGATAAATTTCATCACTGGCTGCTTTGGCATCACCAATAATACCAACTTCAACCGGATGTGTACGCCCAATTTGCCGTGGATTGATATCGACTTGAATGATTTTGGCATCCTTAGGGAAATAGTCAATATCATAACAAGGAAGCGTTCCGAACTGTGATAGACGTGTTCCAATGGCTAACACAACATCAGCCTCTTTTAGTGTATACATGGCAGCCTTGGATCCCATATAACCAATTGGCCCAACAGCAAGTGGATGATCGACTGGAAAAGCATCATTATGCATATATGCACAAGCAGCAGGTGCTGACAAATGTTCTGCTATTTTTACAACTGAATCAATACCATCTGCATCTACAGATCCGCGACCCGAAATAATAACAGGGTTTTTCGCATCCTTTAATAGGGAAACAGCCCTCTCAATTGATGCCGGATCACCACTGCCGCGCTTGTCTGTGCGATATTGACTTGGCTCGAGGATATAATCTTCTATTTCTCCATAAAACAGGTCGCGAGGTATATCATATAACACCGGCCCACGTTCTGCATACGCAATTCGAAAGGCAGTTCTCAGGCAATCGGCTACACGGTTTTTATTGGTTACGCGTACAGTCTCTTTGGTAATATCTTCAAAAATGGACACCTGATTAGCTTCCTGGAAACCATCCAAACCAACAGATCCTGTCCCTGCAGATGGAGAAATAACTACCATCGGGCTGTGCGCCTGATTGGCCGCTGCTACGGACGTTACCATATTTGTAATCCCGGGACCATTTTGACCGACGATCACCCCGGCAGTTCCTGTAACCCGCTCATACGCATCCGCCATATGACCGGCACTTTGTTCGTGACGTACCGGTATAAAACGGATCCCGGCAGTCGGGAACAGGTCAAGCATATCCATAAATGCGGAGCCAACTATTCCATAAACTTCTTTGACATTTTCTTTTACTAATGTTTCGACGATTGCCTCACTAGGTGTCATCTTCACTTTTTGATTTGTTGCTTTCTTCAATTCTGCTTGTTGGTTTACCATTTGAATTCCTCCTTAAAAATTATCAATCTATCATCAACAATTGCTTGATGGTAACGGAATTAGCTTACCTACTTCCTTTTCCTGAATAATGTCTCCCAGTTCTTTGATAAATAACTCCGTTGTTGTTTTTAAAACATGATCTTTTCGAAAGGCAATATAAAAATAACGGTAAAACGAGATATTTTTCACCTGATACGTCTTCAGTAATTTTAACTTTTGCTCTTTTTTTATGGTGTTTTTGGAAATAAATGAGACTCCTAATCCAGATTCTACTGCTGACTTAATTGCTTCGGTACTACCAAGCTCCATCACCACATTCAAATCGTCTAACGAAAGCCCGGCCTGTTTAAGATAATGATCCACAACAGATCGGGTTCCTGACCCCTGTTCACGAATAATGAGTGGTACTTCCCTTAATTTTTCCTGCGAAATTTGCAGTTCATGACTTGAAAAGTAATCCGGTTTCGTAATTAAAACAAGTTCATCCTCCAGGATAGGGTCGCTCACAATTTTTTGATCCTCAATCGGAGTCTCGATTAAACCCACATCAATAACCTGATCCTTTATATTCTCGACAATATGATGTGAATTGGCGATCTCCACACTCATTCGGACATGTGGAAATGCATCTTTGAACCGCTTCAAAAACTCTGGAAGTATATATTCTCCAACAGTCAGACTACATCCCACCCGCAAATCGCCATTTATTGTACTTTCCATTTGTGAAATTTCTTTTTGGGCTGAGTCACTCAAACGAACAATCTCCTTGGCAAATTTCAATAAAATGTGTGCAGATTGCGTCATCGCTACCTTTTTCGTTGTTCGTTCAAATAGCTTGGTATTCAGTTCCTCCTCCAAAGCCTTTACCTGTGATGTTATCGTTGGTTGCGTAACATATAAAATTTTGGCGGCCTCTGAAAAGCTCTTTTTTTCGGCAACAGCAATAAACGTTTTTAATCGTTCATAATTCAAATCTATTACCTTCCCATCTAACTTCCATTCCCCCTGTTCCCAAGGAAGTAGAAGTTCACAATCTAGATACTCCGAATAACAGACTCAACCGTCTCTACAACAAAATCCAAATCCTCTTCTGTACTAGAAAGTGGCGGTGCAATAATAATCACATTGTTTTGACCTGGTACAGTATCGCCATTTTTACCGATGATCAGGCCTTTTTGTTTACACCTCCCTACGATTTCGCCCATTGTTGCCTCATCAATTGGTGTTTTGGACTGTTTATCTGTAACCATTTCTATTCCTACTAAAAATCCTTTTTGTCTAACTTCACCAACATTTTCGTGGTCTTGCAACTGATGAAGCTTAGCCAGTTTGGTTTCACCAAGTTTTTGTACACGCTCCACGATGTGTTCCCGCTCAATAATTTCAATGTTTTTAAGTGCAACCGCACATGCAGCCGGATGACCTCCATACGTGGAAACATGACGGAAATGTTTATCTTTTCCCGCCTCTTTAAAGGCATCATAAATTTCCGTTTTAACTGATGTTGCACCCAGTGGTAAATAACCGCTCGTCAAACCTTTAGCCATCGTAACAATATCAGGTTGAACACCCTCTGCATGCATGAAACCAAACATTTTTCCTGTTCGACCATAACCGGCGACAACTTCATCCATAATTAGAAGTACGTTATGCTCTTTACAAATCTCAGCAACACGCTGGATATATTTCGGTGACGGTACAAGGACTCCTCCACCAGAGATAATCGGCTCCATAATCACTGCTGCAACCGTTTCCTCCCCTTCCCAATTAATCATTTCTTCCAGCATTTGCGCTGCTTTCAAGTCCGATTCTTCCGGACTTCCTTCAAAAACGGAGCGATAGCTATAGGGTGGATAAACATGTAAAAAACCTGGTGCGCCGGGATCATATTTCGTACGTCGATTCGCTTGTGCGGTTGCACTTAATGCACCAAGGGTTGACCCGTGGTATGCCCGGTAACGCGAGATAAATTTATACTTTCCAGGATTACCGGTCTGATTATGATACTGTCGGGCAATTTTAAACGCTGTCTCATTAGCCTCGGAACCACTATTTGAGAAAAATGTTTGATAATCTGCATCCAAGAGCTGACTGATCTTCCCAGCTAATTCAACAGCAGGCGGGTGATTCATAGTTAATGGAAAATAAGTCAGTTTCTTCATTTGTTCTGCAGCTGCATCAGCAATCTCCTCCCGACCGTAGCCAAGATTTAAGCACCATAATCCTGATACACCGTCGAGATACTCTTTGCCATTCTCATCTTTAAACCATGACCCTTTACCGGATACCGCCATCATATCCTGAGCATCCGGATTGTATTTATGCATAGCATTCCACAAATGTGATGTTGTTTGTTCTGATACAGCATGTTTTTCCACTTCAGTCTTCATATCAATGCCTCCATTCGAAAATAGTAGATACATATTATGGGCGAGCACCCTAAAAAGTACCCTCTTCAGTGTGCTCGTTGGTACCTATAAATCAACCTTCATCAAAGGCAGTTACCGTTCATGCAAACACCTCGATATTTACAGCCCCGGGAAATCGCTTACATTCCCGACTGTTTTTCTTCCTCTTAATTTTGTGTAAGACCTCAATGCCCGCTATAATTACTCCCAACTCAAAAAATAACTACTGCAAGACGTTGCTCAAGATCGTGACGTCCGTACCAGTTGAATTAGGTTTATAATTAGTATATTCTAACTCACGGGTAAATTTCAATGTTTTTATTAAATTTTGATATTTAAAAACACAATAAGTTTTATTTAACCTATTTATAAATGATTACAGCCCGTTTAGCCAAATTTTCGTGATAAGTTAATTTTAAAGTTGTACATATCACTGCGGTAGAACGCCTCTTCCATTTCGATAACATTACCTGCCTGATCTTTAATAATCCGTTCCGCAATTAACACATGTTGATTGGCTGAAGCCCCTAAATACTCTTGATCTTCTACTAATAATGGGCCACTGGATATCGTTTGATTCGCCTCAGCAAACTGAATACCGAGCTCGTTTTCAATCAAGTCATAAAGTGTGGCATTATCAAGATCATACTGAGCTAACCGCTCCCCGATTGGCACCGGATAATAATGTCGTTCCACACCAATAGCAATATCGTCTGCATAGCGAATTCGTTTGATAAAGTATGCTTCGGTAAAGCCGGTCATCTCCCGTATGTAGCCAGATGGTGTAGTGCGATAATGTGTGATAAGTTTTGCCCCCGGCTTCATACCCATATTGCGGATTGTTTCCGTCGTACTACTTAAATTTCCCAACCAATCATGAATCGGTTTTAGCGAAACAAAGGTCCCTTTCCCATGTCGTTTTTCTAATATACCTTCTCTGACCAACAAATTAATCGCCTCACGAACCGTACTGCGACTAATATTATAATCTTCCATAAACTGTCGTTCGCTTGGAATTTGTTCAGATAGCACTCCCTCCGTCACTTGAGCTTCAATTATTTTTTTCAATTGAATATGCAATGGGATGGAATTTGAATAGTCGAGTTGCATGATATCCCCCTCTCTACAGGTTGTTTAATCTTTGGGGTTCCAGAGAGTCCAAATACTTTATACAAATTCCCTTTCTAATTGAGATATTTGGAGATCGATTTTGGGAATTACCTCTTTCAATTGCCCAATTGATTCAATAACATAGTCCGCACCCGCTCCCTTGAAACGCCTCTTAATCGCTTCCATTTTTTCCAGGAGTATATCTGGATCGCATTCATTTACCTCTTTTTCAGTCATGCCCAGTTCGCTACTTCCTTTTACAACCCCTACAACCCACGTTCCAGCATTTATTCCTTCGTTTATATCATTTAACGTGTCACCAATTTTAACCGTATGACTTAATGGGTAGACTCCTAGGTTCATAGCGTTACGAAAAATCATCCAAGGGTTTGGACGTCCGGCTGGAACTTCATCAGATGTAACGACTGAGTCGGGATCGTATCCCTGTTGTTTTGCCGACGGGACCACGATATCAATCATATCCCTTGTGTATCCTGTTGTTGATCCTATCTTAATTCCATTCTTTTGTAACCATTGGGCAGTTTCAGCAGCACCTGGAATAAGTGTGCTATAACTTGGTAAAATAGACAACAAAGCCGGTTCAAAATCAGCATATAGTCCATCCACATCTTTTTCATTGGGAAATCGCCCGTACTTCTTTTCCCAGGCATTTGCAATTCTATCCATTTCGCAAATTTTTTTAATATGATCCCGCTTAGGAAGTCCCATTGGTTCACGTGCCTCTTCATGTGAAACTTCAATACCTTTTTTATTAAAGACTTCCAAGAATACATCCAGCGGACAAAAACAACCATAATCAACCATTGTTCCTGCCCAATCCATAAATACTGCCTTGACATGTTGCAGAGATTGATCATTCATCCAGATTCCACCTTTGTCATTTCATAATTAATCCAAAGCGATTTTCATCCACCTTTATAATATAATGAATCACAGTATTTTGTAAATGTTTGGATTAATATATTCCATTTTAAAATTAATAAAAATAAATTATATACCCATTTTAAAAACCATTTGGTAATATATAATTAGAAACCGATTTCATAAAAAGGAGGGGAAATTTATGCGGTCAATCACAATTTTTTTCGATCGGATGGTACAGCGCTTTTTGCCTGATGCGTTTTTATTTGCGATCATTTTAACGTTTGCTGTTTTTGTATTGGGTATCATTTTTACCGGCAGTTCACCAATCCAGATGATTGATTACTGGGGATCCGGGTTCTGGGATTTACTTGATTTCGCCATGCAAATGTCCTTAATTGTAGTAACAGGCTACATTCTAGCTAGCACACCAATCATCAAAAAGCTGCTGGCCAAATTAAGCCAGCTGGCAAATACGCCTGAACAAGCTATTTTGGCGGTTACCTTTATTGCCTCCATCGCTTGTTTAATCAATTACGGATTTGGATTGGTTGTTGGTGCATTATACGCTATTCATCTCGCAAAACGCGTTCCGACAGTGGATTATCGGGTACTGATGGCAAGTGCATATAGTGGATTTCTTCTGTGGCATGGCGGATTATCCGGTTCCATTCCGCTATTAATCGCAACCCCGGGACATTTTCTGGAAGATTCTATTGGTATTATTCCTGTAACCGAAACATTGTTCAGTTGGTTTAATATTTTTATCGTTTTGGTGCTATTGTTTACCTTACCATTTTTTAACCGGTTTTTGATAAAGTCGAGAGGACCATTGCAAAATACTGATGCAACATCATGGCAGTCGGAATCTATGACTGAAAATGAAGCGGAAGATAGCGTGGATATCGAAAAATTGACACCCGCAGAACGACTGGAAAACAGCCGGATCGTTTCCTATCTCACAGGTATTCTGGGACTTTGTTTCGTTATTTACTTCTTTTTCAAAAATGGTTTTGATTTAAATATCAACATTGTTAACTTTACCTTCCTGTTCTTGGGAATTATTTTTCACCAAACACCACGCCGGTTTTTGAACAGTGTTACCAGTGCGGTGAAAAATGCCGGCGGGATCATTATTCAATTTCCTTTTTATGCCGGCATTATGGGTATGATGGTCGCATCCGGATTATCGGAACAAATGTCTTTATGGTTTGTCAGTATTTCCAATGAAACAACTCTGCCATTGTTTACCTTTATTAGTGCCGGTATCATCAATTTCTTTGTTCCTTCCGGTGGCGGGCAATGGGCAGTTCAAGGACCAATTATGGTACCGGCTGCACTGGAAATTGGTGCAGATACGGCGAAAACTGCGATGGCTGTTGCATGGGGAGATGCATGGACCAATATGATTCAGCCATTTTGGGCATTGCCGTTACTAGCGATTGCCGGTTTGAAAGTTCGCGATATCATGGGCTTTTGTGTCTTGATCCTAATCTACAGTTTCTTCCCAATCGCTATTGGTCTACTGTTCTTTTAGCGAGTAACAAGTAACAACCTTCAAAACCCTCACAAACGATAATGTGAGGGTTTTGAATTTTACCTGCCTTGCTGGACATCTGCCTTATCTCTCTGTGCTTTTTCTTTCCTCGTCACCTGTGCAACAATAATCCCGAATATAATCAAGCCTGAGCCAGTTAAAACACCAACAGATAGTTTCTCGTCAATAATCAAACTGCTGAACAACAAGCCAAAAACCGGGACCAGCAGTGTGGAAATCGTTGCGGTCACCATATCTATTAAACTTAAAATGAGGAACCAAACTGTAAAACATAACGCAGATGCCAGAATACCAGTAAACAAAATATAGTAGATACTATGTACGTTTAAATCAATTGGTTCTCCCCACTCCATGAGACACGTGACAATAATCATGACGATTGTACCAAACAGCATTTGATAAGCGTTGGTTTCCAATTTTGGCAAATGCTGAAGTTTCCTACGAAAATAAACATTTGAGACACCCCAGGATATGGCAGCAATAATGATAAGCAACTCCCCAAAAAGAACCTTTATGCTTTGACCAATCCATATGTCCCAGCCCAAAATAGTTAAAAGCCCAACCATCCCAATCAGTAAACCGACCCATTTTGCTGATGTCAATTTTTCACCGAGGAATTTTCCGGCCAATAAACTGCTCCACATTGGCATCGAATATAATAGTACCGAGGATTTCCCTGCATCCACAAACCGGAGTCCATACATAACGAGGAGAAAAACAATGGATGTTTGCAAGATTCCTTGTACTAATAACGGTTTCCAATATCGTTTGAGCGGAAATCGTTTTTTGGACAGCCATACAATCAATAGCAACGCGATCGACCCTGTTGCAAATCGAAAGGAGGAAAAAGTAAACGGTCCCATATATGCAAGTACTTCTTTCATTAACACCCATGCATAGCCCCAAAGGAGTGTAATCGTCAAAATCAGCAGCCACATGAGTCCCTTATTTTTTTGGAGTAGTATCGTAAATGAATTACTTGATTTTTTCATAGTCTTCCTCCACTCGAAAACACAAATATATCTAAAAGCATACCAAAAAATTCACGCAAAAAAAATAAGCCTGCTTGTGCACGCTTTAATTTGCTTTACGTCATTGGTTTTTCTTTTCCAAAATTTTATCGACCACTTTGGCAGCACTTTGATCAATTTCACGGATATCACGCTGCAATCCTGTTAATCCATGGCCTGTTTCGTTGATTTTTGTTTCTATATCGGTAACGAATTCATTAAGAAGATACCCGCTTGACTGTATATCCTCTACCTCGTCCGTCATATCCGTGATGGTCTGCAATAAGCTGTCTATCATTTTCTTGTCCAACGTGCCCCGCCTCCTCAACAAGTTTAAATTATCATGCCACTATACCCTTCACAAGTGCCATTGGAACGAATCCGGATCTGGGTATTTTTATCTAGGCTGACGGGCATCAACCATCTTGACATGATTACGCCGCATTCCTGTAAGCAAATCCCCGTCAATACAAGAATGGGTATTTTGTTCGTTTATGTCTTTCCCAATATTTTAACCAGGCTGACGTATGTGTTTTCGGAAAGTAACTTGCGGGACAGACAACTCGCCTTCCAATATTGTATAATAATTATGAAAGGAGTTTGATAAGGTGGAAAATAAACATAAATGCAAAATTGATGGTGTTCCGACTATTAATCAACACCCGGAATTACCCACCGGTTGTGAAGCAACATCTTTAGCCATGTTGCTCACCTGGGCAGGAAAAACGGTCAGTAAATTTGCAGTAGTCGAGAAGCTTTCAAAGGGTGAAAAAGTCAGGTTTGTGGACGGAACATGGTATGGGGCTAACCCCAACGACCAATTTGTTGGTGATCCATATACCGATGATGGTAGTTTTGGAGTTTTTGAAAAACCGATTCTGGAAACTATTGATCACTTTCTGCCAGGGAAAGGCGTTGACTTAACGGGGCAGGACTTTGAGGTACTACTGAACGTTGTACGCTCCGGGACACCAGTGATGGCCTGGACCACCATTAATCAGAATGAAACCTATCATAGTAAATCATGGCAAGATCCGGCTGGCAACACCATTGACTGGTACTGTAATGAACATGCGGTTGTTATTATTGGGATTGATGGTGACCATGTCATTGTGAATGATCCTTATACTGGAAAAGAAGAACATTATGATAGACATATATTCGAGCATAATTGGGCCTCCATGAAAAAACGTGCGGTTACGGTAGACGTAGACAAATCCGAATGATAGAAAATTGAAAAGAGGGGGATCTGTTACTTTCCCTCTTTCCACCACCTTTATTTACACGTATGTTATTCCATTTTCGCAAGCTGGTCCAAAAATTCCGCAGCATATCGTTTGCAATCTGCAATATCCTTATCATTTGGCTCCAGTTCAACTTTTAATTTTTCTTCATACATCGTACCGCCAATTTCCGGGATTCTTGCAGCAATGGTCTCAAGTGCAGCGCCATATGAATCATAAAACGAATCACATGAACCAAATACACCTACAAGCTTTCCAGTCAAATCAACACTATCCAGATCATCGTAAAAATCCTCTACTTCATATGGCAGATCATCATCCCATGTATAAGAGCCAATCAATATCCCATCATAATCGAGCAATTCCTGTACATCAATATCATCAAAGTCAAATGATTTACGTACCAGCTCATGACCAGCACCCTTTACATAATCACCGATCGCATCAGCCATTATTTCCGTGCTGCCTGTCATACTGGCATCCAACAAAATAATTTTTGCCATAATGTCATCCCCCACATCCTAAATTGTAGCTTAACTTTATTCTACTTGATAATGATAATTATTTTCAATTGATATACTTATTGGTTACTCAAAGGCGAAATTTTTATGGCAAAGCTGTGACAATAGACGCATTATGTTCTATCTAGTCAATTTTTTCTTTCACCGTACAAGATTCATGATCATAGCCTATCATGACAATAAAAATCAAAGGAGTTGTATACATTGTATTATGACATGAGACAGTTTCCTGGTTATGCCCCATATACACCGGTCTATCCAAACTGGCAACAGAAGAATTATCCCGAACAACGTGCAAAAATGAGTCCTTCCCAGACAATGGGACAGGAACAAAAAGGGCATACACATGCTCATACTGGAGCAACATCATGCAATGATAAACATACCCATTTACATCCCGGGGTAACAAGTACACCAATTGAAACAAAAGAAGGTCATGTCCACAAAATATGGGGAAATACAACGTTTGAGGATGGACATATTCATTATTATGAAGCATATACCAGTCCGCCAATATCCTTGCCAGACGGCTATCACACCCATTATGCCGAAATCAGAACAACCGAAAACGATGGGCATACCCATACGATTAAAGGATTTACCAGGCCATCGAAAAGCTGAATACAATCAAGGCAAATCTGAATTTATACAAACCCTATTTTCAATTTCAATGAAGGGCGATATAATAATTTATGTAAGGTGATTTTAATATACAACCTATCTGCATTCTTTGTAAAAGGAGCCATACCAAAATGAGAGTAAAAATGAATGTGCAAACCGCCTACCATGGTGATTTATTACGTGCAGGAAAAGAATATGATATCGATGAAGAAATAGCCAAGCGTTGGATAGCCAGTAAAATAGCGGAACCAGTGGATGATGAGGCATAAAAAAAGATTTTTCAAAAAAGGTGTCAAACCCTTTTGTAGGATATGACACCTTTTGTATGATTTATTCTTCCAGCCATTCATTTACCAAATCCTGATTATCCTCCACCCATTTGGCTGCACCTTCCTCGGGATCTTCAGCTTTATTTACCGTACTCATGAGATCACCAACCTGGTCATCATCCATTTTCCAATTTTTCAACCATTTGTCCACCTCGGGATAATCGTCTGCAAATTCGTGCCTTGTTGCATGGTGAATTTTCTCCGCATCGCCATAAACCTTCTTCGGATCATCCAAAAACTTCAAGTCCATTTCGGAAAATACGCGATGTGGACTCCAAAGCGGTGCAACAACCGCTTTTTTATCTTTTATCGCTTCACGAATAGTCGTAATCATCGCCGGTTCGGAACTTGGTACCAAATCAAAGTCAAGATCATATTCCTTCATCATATCCTCGGTTACTTCCATAGTTCCGGCGCCGGCATCAAATCCGGTAATTTCTCCTTCAAATTCATCTTTATGGGCATTTAAATCTTCAATACTGTTAATATCATCCATGTATTCCGGAACAACCAGTCCAACTTTTGCTGTATCATACCAGGTTTCATCCGAGAAATCGGCTTCATCCTTATACTGTTTCAAATAATTGGCATCCTGCACAGGCAGCCATACCTCTGGGCTAATGTCCAAATCCCCGCTTGCAAGAGCTGCCATTTGTGTACCCATGTCCAGCAATTTCAGATCCAAATCGTAACCTTTCTCTTCCAAAATCACTTTCCACATGTTGGTGACAGCAATATTTTCAGCCCAATTAATCTGTCCCATGACAATTGTTTTATCGCCAGCTGCTTTTTCACCTGAATCCTTTTTCTCTCCACTACTTGTACTTCCACATGCTGTTGTAAGCACTACTACTAGAATGAATAGAATAAACATATACAGTTTTTTAAAAGACATTAATTTACATTCTCCTCCCCATGTTATTTCAAATTATTTATTGTCTTCCCCCGGATTTTTCGGTAAAAATTCAAATATCTCCCCTGTTCGAATACTGGCTGTTAATCGCTCCAGCCAACGGTAATACACCTTTGATGATTCGAGCAGGTCGTAATCTGCTTTAGCCTCTTTTCGCAAGTCATTGGGAACGGTCTCATCTTCAAAAATCTCACGGATATCCACTTGGGCGTGATCGATGGCTTCCATATTCATATTCACTTCCCGCTCCCACATCTGACAATAGAAAGACATGAATGAACGGAAGAAATCTTTTTCTGCTACATATGTGTGCTTTCTGGATCCACGCTGAAATACTTTTTTCACCATGCCATTATCTTGAAGCTTGCGGACGCTTGTGCTCATGCTTGGCTTACTCATGCCCAGCTCTTGGCGCATTTCATCCAGATTCATCTGCTCCTTGAAATACATCATTGCATATAATTTCCCCGCAGATGGTGTCACGCCATAAAGATCCATCGTTTCAGATATTGCGCCAATCACCTGATCTTTAGCTTCATCAAGCTTGTTTCGAACTTCATCTTCTTGTGCATATGCCATTCGTTCACCTCCATTTCTTATTTAAAAATTAAATTTGTTAAATTATTTTTTTACAAAGTTAATAATACCGGATTAAAACGAATTGTCAAATCATCAAATAACATAAAACATGGTGAATAATATATAACCATTAGGGTTTGGCAAATTTAATATTTTTCACTTTTGACAAACTTAAAATCACATGATACATTACATTTGTTCAATCCATTAAATTTTTTTTAAATAAACTTAATGATGAGGAGGGATAATGTTGACCTTAAAACAACAATATATTGATGGGCAATGGATCGATTCCATCTCTGGTAATACAAGAGAAATTATCAATCCATTTAATCAAGAAGTTATCGCAGTAGCGGCTGAAGGGGATGTTGCTGATGCAAAAACAGCAATTGCCGCTGCCAGAAAAGCATTTGATCATGGGCCTTGGCCAACAACTCCAGCTACTAAACGAGGCAGAATCATTGGTAAAATCGCAGCGTTTATCGAGCGGGATAAAGAGGAATTAGCTGAACTCGAATCCCTTGATACAGGTAAAACCATCGAGGAGAGCCGTGGAGATATGGACGATATTGCCGGTGTTTTCCGTTATTATGCGGAAATGGCAGATAAAGATGGTGGAGAAATCATAAACTCTCCCATTCCAAATTCCGTTAGTAAAGTTGTCAAAGAACCAGTTGGTGTGTGTGGACAAATCACACCATGGAATTATCCCCTACTGCAAGCATCTTGGAAATTGGCCCCCGCACTTGCTGCCGGGAATACATTAGTGATCAAACCAAGTGAAATCACACCGCTTACCCATGTAAAAGTATTTGAATTAATCGAAGAAGCGGGCGTGCCGGCGGGTGTAGCCAATCTTGTTCTTGGCGCTGGAGATACGGTTGGGGCTGAACTTTCCAACAATGCGAATGTTGATCTTATTTCGTTTACCGGCGGGATTCAAACCGGGAAAAAGATCATGCAAGCGGCTAGTGTCAATGTAAAAAAACTAGCACTGGAACTTGGCGGTAAGAATCCTAATGTTATTTTTTCCGACGCCGATTTGGAAACAGCGGTTGATCAAGCAATGAATGCCGTCTTTTTCCACGCTGGGCAAATTTGTTCCGCGGGCACAAGATTAATTGTCGAGGAAAGCATTCACGATGATTTTGTTCAGAAATTGGTGGGACGCGTGAAAAACATCAAACTTGGTAATGGTTTTGATGAGTCAACGCAAATGGGACCGCTTATTTCCCAAGAACATTTAAATAAAGTGACGAGCTATGTAGAACAAGGCATCGCGGAAGGCGCAACAGTTGCAATCGGTGCCAAACGTCCGGAAGATCCGGAATTACAAAACGGCTTCTTCTATCTGCCTACCATTCTAACTAACTGTACAACCGAGATGAGCGTAGTACAGAATGAAGGATTTGGTCCTGTCATTACGGTAGAGAAGTTTACAACCGAAGATGAAGCTATCAATCTGGCAAACGACTCAATTTACGGACTTTCCGGCGGGGTGTGGACAAAGGATATCGCCAAGGCTGAGCGCTGTGTTGCCAAGATGCGTATGGGAACCGTTTGGATCAATGACTTTAACCTTTACTTTCCACATGCACCGTGGGGCGGTTTCAAACAATCCGGTATTGGTCGTGAACTTGGAAAACCAGGATTGGAAGAGTATCAGGAAACGAAACATATTTTCCATAACTTAAAACCGGAGCCGATCAATTGGTTTTAGTTTCTATTTACAATCTTCAAGGGGGCTTACAGATGAAACAAACTTACGATTATGTAATCATTGGTGGCGGTAGTGCGGGTTCTGTACTCGGCAACCGTTTAAGTGCAGATAAATCGCGCAGTGTTCTAATCCTGGAAGCTGGGCGCAGTGATTATCCATGGGATTTGTTTATTCAAATGCCAGCAGCTTTGATGTTCCCGTCAGGCAATCGTTTCTATGACTGGATCTACTCCTCTGACCCAGAGCCTTATATGGATGGACGCCAAGTTGCACATGCCCGGGGAAAGGTTCTGGGAGGGTCAAGTTCCATTAACGGTATGATTTACCAGCGTGGTAACCCGATGGACTACGAACGATGGGGATCTGCCCCAGGTATGGAAACTTGGGACTATGCGCATTGCCTGCCATATTTTAAGCGACTAGAAACAACTTATGGAGCGGATCCATCCGATGAATACCGCGGTCACCATGGCCCAATTAAATTAAAGCGCGGACCGGCCACGAATCCTTTATTTCAAGCTTTTTTTGATGCAGCTGTTGAGGCTGGTTATTCAAGAACACCCGATGTGAATGGTTTTCGTCAGGAAGGTTTCGGCCCATTCGACAGCCAGGTACATAACGGCAGACGAGTGTCAGCTTCACGCGCGTATTTGCGGCCTGTTATGCGACGTAAAAATCTTACAGTGGAAACGCGTGCTTTTGTTACCAATATCGACTTTAATGATACCCGAGCCAACGGTGTAACCTACCAAAAGAATGGGAAAACCTATCATGTTAACGCGGGCGAAGTTATCCTTTCCGGTGGTGCATTCAACACGCCACAGCTACTTCAGTTGTCTGGTGTAGGAGACGCTGATTATCTACGCTCGCTGGGCATTAAACCAATCGTTAACCTACCAGGTGTAGGCGAAAATCTCAGGGATCATCTTGAAGTATATATTCAGCACGCTTGTCCGCAGCCTGTTTCGGAACAACCTAGCCTAAATAAAGCAAAAATGCCTTGGATCGGCTTGCAATGGCTACTTGGACGTACTGGACCGGCGGCATCCAATCATTTTGAAGGTGGAGGTTTCGTCCGTTCGAATGAAGATGTTGATTACCCGAATTTGATGTTTCATTTTCTTCCGCTTGCCGTTCGATATGACGGGCAAAAAGCAGACACAAAGCATGGATTCCAGGTACACGTTGGACCAATGTACTCCAACTCCAAAGGTAGACTGAAGATCCGTTCGCGTGATCCTTTTCAACATCCTAGTATTGTATTTAACTATCTTTCTACTGAAGAGGATCGGCGTGAGTGGGTGGAAGCGGTACGAGTTTCACGGGAAATTCTTTCTCAGCCGGCGTTAGCGCCTTACAACTCGGGTGAAATTTCCCCCGGGCCTTCTGTTCAAACGGATGAGGAAATTCTGCAGTGGGTAGCGAATGACGCCGAAACGGCACTCCATCCATCATGTACGGCAAAAATGGGTTCCGCTTCAGATCCGCTGGCTGTTGTAGATCCGCTGACCATGAAAGTTCATGGCCTGGACAACGTACGGGTAGTTGATGCGTCAGCTATGCCTCACACTACAAACGGGAATATCCATGCACCAGTGTTGATGTTGGCAGAAAAGGCAGCGGACATCATCCTCGGAAATCAACCGTTGAAACCTTCCTATCTGGATTATTACCGTCATAGAGTACATTCAGAAGTCGCCGGCACAGTAGAGAGGTAAGTCAACGATGAGCTTGTTAGAAAATGAAGGAATGAAAATATTATTGTAACATTGCTGATGGCTGAACTACTGGAACAATTGGCTTCCATCCAGTAGTTCAGTCTTTAATTGTGTGGGTGGTGGGCATGGTTTGCGTTATGTTACTGGCTAATTCGGAGAAGAATTTAATACATGCCTGAAAATAATGAAGTGGAACTCCTTGATTAACAGCTGCTTTTCCCTTCCTATTAGCTTATTTACATGACCAGATAACTAATTTTTCTCTTTAACCTCCGCCCTTGCTTTAAAAACGGTTCGCTGATCTTTTTCATTCACCCCTTCTATGTATACCTGATTCGCACCTTCAGATGTATCTTTATATAAAACAATCCTATTGCCTGGCATTGCCTCATTCATGAAATGGACCTCAATCGTTTTCACATCGAACTTCTCATGTTCTTCCATATCAAAGCAATCCATGATATAGTCAACATATTTGGAATTGTTCAAATGACCATTGAAGTCAATATCACTATAACCAATTACCTTTTTATAGGAAGTTTTAAGCTCGCCGGAATGCTTTAACTTACCCAATTTGCAATCGATTGCCCGTTGTGTAATAATTTCCGGATAGGTAAAACCGATAACTTCTGTTCTTTTTAACTTTCGCTGTTGAATATCCATAATCACCCATGCTGAAACTGCTCGTACGATAATATTTCCTTCACGATCCCTAACAATATAGTCCCGTTCAAATTCCAATTTTTTCGGTTCTAACGGCCAAGTTTCGATCGTAATTTCCTCGTCCAAAACCGGGTTTCGAATCATATCGACACGAATTCGCATTAGTATCCATGCAACTCCATATTTTTGTTCCAATGTATGAATGCCAAATCCAAGATTAATTGAAGCAAGGCTGGCAACATCCTGAAAATAGCTAAACAACGTACTAAGCTTTAGTTGCTTTTTAAAATCAACATCCCGTAAATCGACATGATAATTCTCTTTGAACACTGTGACAGCTTCCATTTTATTTCTCTCCCTATAATAAGTCTTGTCTATATGATAGCAAATGTTATGTGATTTGTAGTAAATATGAATCCATTCAGTCGAAGCAAACTGAAGCCAATTAATTACAAGCGATCGGCTGTTTGATGAAATAAACAAGTTTTTTAAACTAAAGTTATTATAACATTACGTCATTTAGAAAATAAAAATTTTGCTATGATACATTTCGGTGGGTGATTTGTGGTAAAGTAGTGGTAAATAACTTTAAGAAAGAAGGTGATGCCTCATGACAACTAACAGAGAGCCCAATAGATTAATCGCAGAAAAGTCACCCTATCTATTACAACATGCGTATAACCCTGTAAATTGGTTTGCGTGGAGTGACGAAGCATTTGCAAAAGCGAAACGAGAAGGTAAACCCATCTTCTTATCTATTGGGTATAGCTAGTTGGTGGTCCTAATGCACATGTCATTGGTGTCACGTCATGGCGCACGAATCCTTTGAAGATGAGGAAGTTGCCCGCTTATTAAACGACCATTATATTGCCATCAAAGTTGACCGGGAAGAGCGCCCGGATGTGGATGCCGTTTATATGAAAGTATGCCAAATGATGACGGGACAAGGTGGCTGGCCGCTTACGATTTTTATGACACCGGACAAAATCCCATTCTACGCTGGAACCTATTTTCCAAAAAAAAGTAAACATGGGATGCCCGGACTAACGGACGCACTCACCCAGCTTTATAAAAAATATACAAGTGATCCTAACCATATCCATGAGGTAATCAAAAGCGTAACAGATGCATTAGCACAAACTGTCGCAACCAAAAGCAACAATCGGCTGACATTGAATAGTGTCAAGGAAGCGGTCAATCAACTTGGTAAGCTTTTTGATCCGGAGTACGGCGGATTTGGTTCGGCACCGAAATTTCCCGCTCCACAGAACTTATTATTTCTATTAAGAAAATATCACTTCGATGATGACACCACTGCCTTGGAAATGGTGGAGAAAACATTACACGCCATGGCAGACGGGGGAATTTACGACCATGTTGGGTTTGGTTTTGCCCGTTATTCGACCGACAGAGCTTGGCTGGTTCCCCATTTTGAAAAGATGTTGTATGATAATGCTTTATTATTAATGGCTTTTACCGAATGCTATCAGATTACGGATGACCCTTTTTATAGGCAGGTAGCTGAGCAAATCATTACGTTTGTTATGCGGGAAATGACCAGTTCTGAGGGGGCATTCTATTCGGCAATCGACGCTGATTCGGAGGGTGAAGAAGGAAAATATTATGTGTGGGATTATGAAGAAGTATTCGAAATCCTTGGTGAAGAACTGGGTGATTTATATGCGACCATCTACAATTTGACACCGTATGGAAATTTTGAAGGAAAAAATATTCCAAATCTAATTCATACTAATAGTTCCAGTTTTGCTGATGAATTTGGACTAACCCCAACGACTTTACAAGAAGAATTGGAAAAGGCACGGAAAGCATTATTACAATCCCGGGAAAAACGAGTTTACCCACATGTTGACGATAAAATTTTAACATCATGGAATGCACTCATGATTGCTGCCTTGGCGAAAGCGGGAAAGGTTTTCAAGCAGGAAAAGTACCTTGCTGCTGCAGAAAAAGCATTACGTTTTATCGAGTCCAATCTTTTTCGTGATAATCGTTTAATGGCACGCTATCGGGATGAAGAAGTAAGATATCTTGCCTACATTGATGATTACGCCTTTTTGCTATGGGCTTACTTGGAGCAGTATGATGCAACATTTTCATTGGATGCCTTGAAAAAAGCCAAAGCGCTTGCCAATGAAATGATTGACCTATTTTGGGACCATAAAAATGGTGGTTTTTTCTTTAACGGTCATGACAGTGAAGAACTAATTTCGAGGGAAAAGGAAATTTACGATGGAGCACTCCCATCAGGCAATAGTGTCGCAGCAGTCATGCTTGTTCGTTTAGCATCCTTAACCGGAGAAATGGAATATCAAGAAAAGACAGAGGAAATGTATGCTATCTTTTTTAACGATATCAACCATTATGCACCAGGTAGTACCTTTTTCTTGCAAAGTCTTCTGTTAACGGAACAACCAACAAAAGAAGTAGTTGTGGTTGGTAAAGGGAATGATCCAGCTAGGCAGGAACTGTTAACTGAGCTGCATGGCCAGTTTTTACCGGATATCAGTGTACTTGTCGGTGAATCCGCAGAAGAGTTATCTTCCGTTGCTCCATTTGCCGCTGCGTATAAAAAAATTGATAATCAGACAACAATTTATGTATGTGAAAATTTCGCCTGTCAACAGCCAACAACAGACATCGAAAAAGCCCTAAAGATGATATATGGACGGGGGTAGGATTTCTCTGCCCCCAATAAACTCTATTTTGATGATTCAGCTGTCATTTGTTTAGGTACCTGGCACCTGTACAGTTTTGAATATTCACATTAGTGCGGGTGCCCGGCACTGTTACAATTTCCTTACATGAGAAGGACTATTCCATCCGCGGGTCGAATAGTATATTTAATCACATTTGAAGGAGGGTTTTATACATGGCAAAAAAGATTTTGATACTTGCAGGTGATGCAGTAGAGGCATTGGAAATTTACTATCCATATTTCCGTTGTCTGGAGGAAGGGTATGAACCGACAATTGCAGCTGCCAGTAAAAAGCAATTGCATACGGTTGTACATGATTTTATCGGCTGGGAAACATATACCGAAAAAGAAGGCTACCTAATTGAAGCGAGTGCTACCTTTGCAGATATTAATCCAGCAGACTATGATGGACTGATTATACCGGGAGGACGAGCACCAGAACATATCCGATTGAATGAACATGTTCCCGGAATTGTTAGCCACTTTTTTGAAACCAACAAACCGATAGCGGCTGTCTGCCATGCCAGCATGGTTCTAACCACTGTTAAGGAATATCTGAAAGGAAGAGAAATGACAGCCTATATTGCTTGCAAACCGGAAGTTGAAGCGGCTGGTGGCAGTTATGTTGAGAAGCCATTGCATACGGATGGAAACCTTGTCTCCGGTCATGCCTGGCCTGATCTCCCCGGATTGATGAAGGAGTTTGTTAAACAAGTGAATCAGGCGAACGTTGAAGTATAAATTTCTCAAAAAAAGGAAAGAGGCGTTCCTAATCTGGACGCCTCTTTCTTTTTTATTCCGCGCTTTTATTGGCTATTACCAAGTTTTGGTGAGACATGGGAAGAATCGTCCACGCGCCCCACTTCTCCAATGCGATCCCATTTAAATACATTTTCCAGTATCAAGGCCAGGATAATTCCTACCAGAAGTCCACTGCTAATTACTGGCCGGATAAAGTCTGGCAGGGAGTCAAAATAGGATAATGGCAGTGTCATAATAATAATTCCGACAAATAGCGGGATTGCTGAGCGGTAGACATTAAGTGTATTGAACTTAACTTGTTTGAAAAAATCCCATGACGAGTTTAACAACTGCAAATATGAAACAAATAATACAGCACTCCCAATACTCAATGGCAATAATGAAAAAAAGTGTCCGATTGGAGGAATAATCCCCATCACAAAGAACATGAAACCACCGAGAATAAATGGCAATCGTTTAGTAACTCCGGTTTGGCTCAAGAACCCGATAGACGACACATATGGAGCGTATGGGACAAGTCCAAGCACACCAGCAATGCCTGTAAAAATACCGGTAATCGTAAACGAGCGGCGATATTGCCCTTTTGTTGTTTCCTCACCATACATGCTGTCGGTTCCTTTAAGTGCTCCAAATGTATTAGCGGTATTTAATAGCCCGGCGATAACCGCAGTAATGATCACACCCACATCGAATGCAGGCTTTCCGAGCGGGAATAGTTCAATTCCGGCTGACCCTGATTGTTCAACTGTATTTTGTTGGCCAAATGTTAGATTATATACAATCCAGCCAACGATGATCCCAATTAGTAGTGCATAGCGTCTAACAGATGGCGATGCTTTAATACTGATGATCGTTACAATAATCGCAATAATAATAGATAATAGCGAGATGGACAAATCAATGGTTGCCGAATCCGCATCATTACCGAATGGGATTCCCAGCATTCCTTTTAAAAATATCCCGATTAATTTTACACCGAATAAAAACATAAACACGCCCATAACACCCGGGTTAAATAACTTGGCAAGATATGGTCCGAGTCCTGTAATGCCAATGATAATAGTCAGAATTCCGGAGATGATTACACCAACTGTCAGACTGCCACCCAAGACAGGTAAAGGCATTCCTTGGGCAACTGCGGTGGAACAAAGTGTCAAAATCACCCCCCACCAAAGTCCTGAATTCCCTTCCATAATTGCACGTTTATGACCAAATAAACCTTGAACTATACATGCGATTCCTGTTATGACAAATGATAGTTGCAGCAGACCAGCCGTTTTTTCTTGTGGGAGTTCAAATGCCGCCCCAACCGTAATTGGTATGACAACAATATTGGTAAAAATAAAAAAGAGCCACTGTAAGCCCGATAACCAATTGCTAGATTTTAATAGTCCGTCCATGACCTCCACCGACCTTTTCATATTCGGAAAATGATTTTGTTCCTAATGATCTTCATTGTTTGTAACATCAATGGTTCTCGCAAACGTTTTTTTCCAACGTATGGCCTTTATTCCTAATAATATACCAATTAACGTATCTGTTCCGGAAGTATGACCTATTTGCCGCATGATTTCCATTGCATTTATAAGCTTATTTACATCTGATTGTACAAGCCTTTTACATAAATAAATCAGATGGGAGTGGAATTGGTTTTCAGCTGCATAAAACAAGTATTCCAGACTAATCTTTGTTGTCTTTTGTTTTCCATGTTCCACCAAAAAATGTTTTAATTTACGACTGAAAATACTATCTGACTGATTAAAAATGTGTAGCCCCGCACATATACCAGTTATCATATCATCTCCGCTTGGAGTCAGACCTGGTCCTCTGCCAATCCAATAATGAAAGACCGTATCTGCATTAATTAAATGATCGTCACCGGCAAGCCGTAATAAATCATGCATTGGCTGTAACGTTGACTCCTTTACATTGGGGACTTTCGGGAATAGAAAATTGGTAAATATCTTCTTTATTGCTTTATGGTCACTTACAATACCTGTTTGCCATTCCTGTTCAAATAATTTTTGTGCTGCAAACGCTACATTTCTATCTAGTACTACCTGATTAAGTTGGTTTATGATCAGCGAGTTGTGAATAACTTTAGCAGATTCAAGCAAAAGACTCTGATCCGCGAAAACAATGCTATTAAGATTTTGATCCCATCTTACCACCTGGCCTTGGCTAATACGACGAGTCAACCTTTGCAACCTTTGCAAATCCACACCAATACCAAATGGTGCGATGCCATGCTTCATCGGGCCGATATGGATCAATTGGTCTGCAAAAATCAAATTAAAACTTGTTGCAAATACACTATGAACCTTTCCCGCCACTTTGTATTCAAGAATATCATAAATTCCGGAACTTAGCATACATGCTTTTAATCTCTTTACAGATACGATAGATTGATTTTTTTTCATACAAGTTCACACCTTTAATCATAGTATAGTGAAACGCAAAATCTGCGTCATTAGCTACAACAGATAAAATGCGAGTAGCTTTTTGTTTACTTTTAACTATATTAACGATATAGTATAATTAGTTTGATGTTTTAAAAAACTTTTATTTGGAGGATAAAATGAAAGCGCTTAATGACCTGTTTATTTTGGAAGGGATGAAAGATAGCACCGTTTTGGCGGGACATCGGGGGCTTACCAGGCATGTGCAGTTTGTTAATATTTCCGATACTCCTGACGTTATTCAATTTTTGGACAAAAATCACTTGCTGCTGACAACCGCGTATCCGTTTAAAGATAACCCTCAAAAATTGTGTGAGTTAATTAAACAAATGCACGCCCTAAATTGTTCTGGTATGGTAATGAAAGTTAAACGATTTTTAAAGGAACTGCCTGATGAAGTAAAACTCTTGGCTGATAATCTATCATTCCCTCTTATTGATTTGCCGTTGCAATATACACTTGGTGATGTTTCACGACATATATTAAACTTTTTAAACAATCATGAAGCAGAACAACTTTACTATGCACTTCATATTCAAAGAGAATTTTCCGACATGATGTTTAGAGAATATAATCTGCAGGCACTAATTGGCCAGCTTGGACATTTTTTGGAACGTCCGGTTATTTTATTAAACCACCGAGGCGATTTCATATCCCACAGCTATGATTTTCAAAAGGATTCGATGAAGATCGCCGAAAAAGAAATTATTCAGACTGTTAAACAGGATATTGATAATATACGTGAAGGGGCTACATTTACAACCTCTGTTTTGGCAGAGCAATCTGTAACTTCTTTTCCGGTACAAACAAAACGGAAATACCCAAGCATGCTGATCATTATTGATTATACGACACTACCTTATCCATCTTCACAAATAGCAATCGAACAAGCAGGTAACGTTCTTTCGTTTACGATGATCAAGGAACAGGCAATAAATGAGAATTCCCGATTATTAAAAAACAATTTTTTTGCCGACTTGATTGAAGAGAAAATTCAGTCAGAGAAAGAAATTATTAGCAGAGCCAACTATTATGGGTTAAAAACTGACATGGAAAGTATTTGCATTGTATGTGCAATTGATACGGAAGGAGAAAATTACGAAACATTGCGCCCTAATAAAAAAAACATTGCAGAACTCCATAACAGCATCTATGATCAGCTGGAGGATGAATTAATGAACGCCAACTTAAACGCAACTATTTTTACCAGAGGGAAATTCTTTGTTATGTTGCTTCAATTTCCCGAATACACGGAGTCCGTAATGAATAGAATCAAAGATTTCATCGAGGTTGCCCGGGACAACATACAAGAGGAATTCTCCATTTCATTCGGGATCAGCAATCAAATCCAGCGACTAAATGACATTCCTGTAGCCTATCAAGAAGCTGTTGAAGCCATTAAAAATGGATATTTGTTAAAAAAGAAAGGATTTATCAATTTTTACAAAACCAAAGAGGTAAAAGAGTTATTAAACATCATTCCTCGCAAAGATTTACAAGCACTTTATGAGAACACGTTTAAAATGCTTGCATATCCAAATACAAAAGACGACCAGGAGCTGGTAAAGACAATAGAGGTTTACTTGGATTGCCAATGTGAAATATCAGAGACATCCCGAAAACTATTTGTTCACCGTAACACGGTAAAATACCGGATTAAAAAAGCTGAGGAACTCCTTAATTGTTCTTTCCAGGATCCGGATGACTCCTTGCGTATACGTGTTTCTTTAATCATCGGAACCATTCTTAAAGAAGATAAATAACCACTTTTACTACACTTATTACCTCAAGAACCGCATGAAAACTGATCAAAGGTTTTCATGCGGTTTCCAGGTACTACAAATGTTCAACCCAAAGCTTAATAGGATCTTCTATTTTTTCGGTTACTGGCATACAAATCATGGAATCCTTTAGTTTCTTAAGATCTTGATCAGTCATTACTTCAGATTGCGGGAACCCTTTATGCACTGCATCAGCAAGCGAGGAACAATAATATATCTCTCTAATACCGGTAAAATACATTGCTGTAAGGCACATCGCACATGGCTCACCGCTGGCATACATGATGAAATCTGACAGATCGTTTGTCTTTTGCTCACGCTGTACTTTACGGATAGCACTAAGTTCTGCATGACCCGTGATATCAAATGTCTTGTGCAGTGTATTCACACCTTCTGCAATAACTTTATTATTTTGCACAAGTACCGCGCCAAACGGTTGTCCACCATCTCGAACATTTTCCAAGGCTAATTGGACAGCTCTTTCCATAAAAATTTTCATCATAACCTCCATGGACTAAAACTAATATTTTTAAGAATTAACAACTGAAGCGGCTTCTTTAGATGTTCTTTCTAACCTATTATTTACTTGTTCATTTTTCGCATTGTTATCAGTAGGTCCATTGAACCACCAGTTTAAAATAAAGCAAGCGATTGCCCCCATGGCCGGTCCGGTTTCCAAAATCATGCTTATCGTCTCTGGAAATTGTGCAAAGGCTTTTGCAGCACCATCCACTGCAATTCCGATTCCGACACCAACCCCAACAATCAATTGATTGGATGTCTTGGACAAATCATCTTTTGCCATCATTTGCAATGATGCGGAAATAAGCATGCCAAACATTGGTATCATTGCACCGCCTAGTACCGCCGATGGAATCATTGTAGTAATCGCTGCTACTTTGGGCACCAAACCAATGATAACTAAAATCAGACCTCCTGCTGCGACCACGTATCTGCTTGTAACCTTTGTAAGTAAAACCAGTCCGACATTTTGCGAGAAGGTGGAGTGATTAAAGGAATTAAAAATACCACTAATGATCGTACCGATACCTTCTGCCCTAAGGCCAATTTTTACATCATGTCCGTCAATTTTCTTGTTTGAAACTTCACCAAGGGCAAAAAATACACCGGTGCTTTCCACCATGATGATAATTGCAATCAATGTCATTGTGATAATCGCCGATAGATGGAAAGTGGGGAGTCCAAAGAAAAAGGGCTGAATAGCATTAACCCATGAAGCCTCTCCGAAAACAGAGATGTCCACCATTCCAAGGAAATAGGCAAAAACCGTTCCAATGAATAAAGACAGCAATATTGCGATGGACTTGATAAATCCTTTACAAAAATGATTAATCAGCAGAAAACTAATAAAGGTAAACAAGGCGGTACCAATATTTTTAAAACTTCCAAAGTCAGCTGCTCCAGCTCCACCGGCAGCATTTTCCATTGCAACAGGCATCAATGTTATACCGATGATTAATACAACTGATCCTGTAACAATTGGCGGAAAATAACGTACAAGTTTTTGGGCAAATTGCGATAGTATAGTCACGATGATACCCGAAGCAATAACTGCACCCAATATCCCCGTTATACTATATACTTTGCCAATTGATATTGCTGGACCAACGACAATAAACGAAATAGCCATCAACGCCGGTAGCTTGACTCCAACATGCCGGCCAAATCCAAGTGCCTGGATAAGAGTGGCAATACCGCATGTGAACAGATCAAACGATATCAAGTAGACTAGTTGATCCTGCGTAAGGCCAATGGCTGAACCAATAAGAATTGGCACTACTACCGCACCGCCATACATGACGGCAACATGTTGAAAACCTAATACAGCTGATTTTCCAAAGCCTAGTTTTTCATTAACATCGCTCATTATTAACGCTCCTCATTGTTTAGAGTAAAACTTCATTTCCAAAAGAGATATCTCACAGATCATCCGAATTGCTTGTCCTATTGTGAGCAAGCTATTTTCTATGTTTTACCTAACTCCTCTTGTGCAATAACATGAAGCGCTTTCATTGTCAGGAGTGGGAGGACATGCCACCTCATCAATTGTAAGAGATTCCAAAATACTGGAGAGGCAAGCTGTCCCCCTTTGTTCCAATCAGGACTTATAATGCTATCAGCTTCCCCGATAGGTACTATAACTCCACGGTGTAACCAGTAAAGGCACATGATAATGACTGTTATGATCCGCTATGCCAAAACGGATTGGAATTTTGTCCAAAAAAGGTGGCGCATGCAATTTTACTCCTTGTTCCCGAAAATAATCCGCCGTATAGAAAACAAGCTCATATTCACCTGGCTCGGACTCTTCCTCCGTTAACAAAGGGGTATCAACGCGTCCATCACTATTTGTTTTCATTTCGCAAACCAGTTTACGATTAGCCTGTGAGATAAGCCGCCATAATTCAATTTTCATTCCTTTGGCAGGGCCACCTTTAACTGTATCAAGCACATGTGTACTTAAACTCATACATGAACACTGCTTTGCTTATGCTTACGGTTTACTTTTGCTTCTTTAAGATCTTCACGGGTAACTGAGAAAGCTTGATATCCATATGGAAGAGGTGGCTCTGTGTACACTTTGCCTTCCGAATCACTTATATTTTCTACCACTTTTAACCATGTACGGTTATTGGTATAAAATTTAACATCATTTAGTTGTGGAAAACGTTCCAGAATTTGCAGTCCAATATGATAGACCAAATGCTGAATCGAGTTATTTTGCAAATCGTGAAATACGGACGCCGCTATGTCTCTTACTTGCTCTGCCGGCACATGATTGACTGCATCAAGAGAGGTTCCGTCGCTAACATCGTTGTACGTCCAGTCTATATCAACATAGATGAACAAATTTCGGTCCTTTTCCTCTGGCAACTGTGTATATTCATCTTGAACATATCCGTAAAATGAATTGCCAGTTATTTTAATGAGGTGAATGTCCTGAATACCACTTGCATAATCTACTATCTCTGCCCCATTACCAGTACGCTTTACAGTAACAGTAGCCCTTGCACGTTCCGTATGAGAAGGACGCAGCACAATACCGCTCTCTTCAATACCATTCTCTTTGGCAACATTTACCGGTCCAAATGGCACTTCCTGGCCGCTAATCACAACTTGATTGATTTGTGGATATTTGGCAATAAATCTTTTGGCAATCTCCGCCAGAAATCCATCAATGGTGGAATATTCAAATTCACCAGCCTGGCGTTGAATAAAGTTTTTCATTGAATCGGTTGCCACAAGATTCGTATTATCACCTTCAATGTAATTATGGAGAAAATCCCCATATAGAGCCACCTGAACATCTACACCAAAAATTATGTTGTCTCTTTTCGTAAAATTGGACTCCGGAATCGGATCTGCTGTCAATGGTTTTGCATACGTCCGGTATACAAATACGTCCTTTTTTCCATAATGCATCATTCTTTCGTTTGCCATCATAAAAACCTCCCAGTTTTATTATTAGATATCCTCTAACCTGTAACGAGCAATTTTATATATTTCCTGAAGCGCTGTATTTATTTCAGTTTCACGATTATTCATCAACCGTTCCTTTAAGGCATGCTTTATTTCATCTTTTGTATTTTCTTTTACAGCTACAATAAAAGGAATCCTAAATTTCTCTGTATATGCTTTATTAAGTTCCAGGAACTCCTTGCTTTCTGCTTCTGAAAGCTGATCAAGACCAGCACTGCTTTGCTCCTTTTGTGATTCCTTTGTCATGTGAACTTTACCAGCCAAATCGGGATGTGCTTCTATTAAATCTAGTTTTTTACTCCATTCGGCATGTTCAACAGCTGATATCATTGCTTGATGAAGTTCTGTTAGTGATGAAAAAGGGCGATGATACCAGGCAGCATCTGCTACCCATGGTGAATGCTCAAAGACAAACCCAAGCTTATGCACAAAAGCAGGTTTATCCAGATTGTTAATGTCGTTCAAATCCAATGACATCGCTATCATTCCTTTCAACTTACTGTCCGGGATCTTTTCTTAATTATGAAAAATCATCTCCTCCCACGCATAATCGACTGCTTTTCGGAATGGTTTTAGTTATCTATATCTAACCCCCATTCTGAATTATCGATTAATAATAGAATAAAACATAATATAGTATAAGTCACTGTAATATATAAACAAAATGTAAATCTGTATCTGTTTTATTTAGACAATAAAAACAGATATTTATTTATCTTGAATAACTTAATGTGCACTTTGAATAATAATTAGTTAGGACGCGGATTTAAAAAGTCCCGAAACCGCTTGACAAAACAGTTCCAGGACTTTTTTCATTATTAAACCGCTGGCATAAACTTGCCTCCAGGCTCCCCAATAATGCCTTTTCCCAATTCAAAAATAACACGACCACGCAGTATTGTTTTTGTAACACGACAATCAATTTTTCTTCCTTCATACGCACTATGTTTATTTTTATAATATAAATGTTCCTTTTTTACGATATATGAGCTATCGGGATCAACGAGTATCATATCCGCGTCTTTTGAAATGGCAATTGTACCTTTATTAAATAAATTGAACCGTTCGGCCGGATGTGCAGCAATCAGATTTGCAAATTGGTTTATCGGCATACCATGTTGTTTTACAGCCAAATCAAACATAATATCAACATTATTTTGGGCACCGCTAATACCGCCCCATGCTTCAAAAAAGTTCCCTTCTTTCAAGTCCTCTGTACATGGAGAATGATCAGATGTTAACCAATCAATATTGCCTCGCATCAGCTCCTTCCATAACTTCTTTTGGTCATCTGCCTTTCTAATTGGCGGTTGGCATTTTGCTCTTGTTCCAATATTCCCCACTTCCTCAGCAGTAAGCGCAAAATAATGGGTACATGACTCAACAGTTACGTTAACGCCCGCATTGCGAGCGTTTAAAATTGCTTGAATGGCCTCAGAAGAACTAATATGAACAAAATGGAGCTTGCACCCTGTTTCTCCAGCAAAAAGCAATGCACGCTGTACTGCCTCTACTTCGGTAAAAATAGGGCGCGAGTCGGCATAATCCATTGCTGAAGTTTTTCCCTGGCTTATCATTTCCGTTTCAAAATTATCTGTTAGAACAGGATTTTCAGCATGGATGCAGAGCAATTGATCCAGTTCTGCACATTTCTGCATCCCTTTATATAAGGTATAATCATCTACATTTGAAAAATCACCTGGTGTATCGCTTCCACATGTAGATATGAAGCATTTAAATCCTTGAACACCAGCATCCGCAAGCGCCTGCAAATCTGCCAGATTGCCAGGTACAAGACCACCATAAAAAGCGTAATCAATGTAATTCTTGTTTTCTGCTGCTTCCAATTTCAGATCCAAAGCCTTCTTATTTGTTGTTGCTGGCAAAGCGTTGAGCGGCATTTCGATGTAACTAGTTGTACCACCTGCTGCTAATGCCTTTGTTCCCGTTTTAAATCCTTCCCATTCTGTACGGCCCGGCTCATTAATGTGTACATGTGTGTCAATCATTCCGGGCAACACATATTGTCCACCAGCATCAATAATTTCTTTGGCATCACCGGTGATAGAATCCGCAATTGCAGCAATTTTTCCTTTAGTTACCCCTATATCTACCTGATAAACACCTTCACTAAGTACGACGTTCCCGCCTCTTATAATTAAATCAAACACGATTTGCCCCCTTTTCAAAGGAATGGTCAAACAATCTTGTCACAGTATTCTAAAATGCTAGTATAGTAGACTACGTCGCAAATGGATCCTTGTGATTGTAGGCATTGTTATGGATTTTATCGGAAACAAGATAGGCATAGACTTCATCGACAATTTCTATTCCATCTTTTTTGTATTTTTCCTCCCTCTCCGCACTTCGCTGACCGGGATAGGATACATGATCAAAGCCTGATGCTGGTTTAATCTGGTTCAAGTCGGTCATGGTATTCGTTATATTTTTTTTGAAGTCATTTAAATTTGTAAAATAGGCTGGATTAATGACAATATGAAGTTGACCCAAGTTTCTGCCTGCACTTAAATCATGATACATTGATGACACTTTATTCCCAAATGGAACCCCAAGTAAAACACCAGATAAAATATCTACCATCATCATCAACCCATATCCTTTTGGACCTGCAATTGGTAATAACGCCTGCACCTCAAATGGATTAGTTGTTGCTTCACCCTTTTCATTAACAGCCCAATCCTCTGGAATGGATTCGTTTTTTGATCTTGCGTGCAGGATTTTGCCCCAAGCCTGAACAGTTGTTGCCATGTCAAACGTGATCTGTTTTCCTTCATTGCCCGGCGCCGCAAATGCAATTGGATTAGTCCCATAATAAGGTTCAGCACCGCCAAACGGTACTGCCATTGGATCTGATTGACAAACAGAAAGGGCGATTAAATCTTCATTGGCAGCCTGCTGGACAAAATAGGATAATGCTCCGCTATGGCTGATTCGCTTAACGCCGACAACTCCTATGCCATTTTCCCTGGCAAGGACGATGGCCTCGTCCATTGCCTCTTTTGCTGCAACATGCCCTGCCCCGTTATCGCCATCAAATAAACCGGAAGCTGGACCGGTTTTCTCGAATTGAAATTCAGGATTTGCATTAATCCCGCCTTTTGCAATTCTTTCTGCATAATATTCCACTCGCATCGCCCCATGGGAATGGACCCCCCTAAGATCAGCATGGACAAGTACATCTGCAACGCCACTAGCATGTGATTCCATTAACCCTGCCCGGTTCAGTTTAGTTTTTATAAGATCATGCAATTTTTCTTTTGACAGCTTCATTCATATGTCACCTCTTCACCCATTTCTATTGTGTGTATCAAGTTGACCAGTAAGTTTAAATCTCTATTTGTTCACCACAAAAGATCACGCTTCATAGTCATTCAGACTATAAATCTTCATCCCTGTTACAATCCTTGGAATAAAGGTAGGACATTTTTTCCCTGCCGACAGCATACGTTGCTTGCAGGCAATAAGGCGCCATATAAATGTAATCATCTTTTTTTACCGGTATCCAACGGTTGTCCAAATTATATACACCTTCGCCAGACATTAAATAAGCTCCATGCTGTTGTACATGTGTTTCAATAAACGGATGACAGCCTGCCGGATCAAAGGTAAGAATATGGAAATTCATATCGAAGGCAAGATCAGCTGGCAATAAATCCTGTAGTCGCATATTCGACATCCCTTCATAATCAATTGCTTCAATATCATGCGAATTTCCTGATACAACCCATGGCATATGACCCTCTAATGATTTATGCTTTTGTTTGTAAAGGAAAAGTTTCGCATCCCCATTTTGAATATTTTCTAAAAACAAAGGTACAGACGGGGGACAATATAAATAACCTCCACTCTCTAGGATAAACTCCTCACTATCTGCAAACGCTTTTATTTTACCTTCAAAAACATATACAAATGTTTCAATATCTTCCTGTCCACCAAATCCCTGTTTGTTTCCCCCGCCTTCATGAAGCGTTATAATGTAATCTACAAAAGTAGCACCAAGTTTCGGTGAACCCAAAATGCTCATCGTACAATTCTCAAATCCTGGTACAACGTTGTGTACACGGCCTTCAGGTGGAATAAGCGCAAATTTGAAAGGCTCAATAATTGCTCTGCTTGACAATATATCTGTTGGATATCCCATAAGCAACCTCTCCCTATTTATTTTCTAATATTTGTCTCGAACGCTGTTTCGTAATAATGGTTCCGCATTTTCCAAGTAGTGCTGCATCAGCTTTTTCTAAAGAGCAAATAATTGCTGTTCCATTTTGGCGGGCATATCCCAGTGCTGATTCCACTTTTGGCCCCATGCTTCCTTTAGTAAACTGACCCTGGGTAACATGGTGCTCCAATTGATCAACCGAAATTTCTTGTAATGCCATTTGTTCCGGTGTACCATAATTAACAAACACATTTTCAACATCTGTTAAGATCATAAAAATATCAGCGTTTACTTCTTTGGCAAGCTGACAGCTGCTGCGGTCTTTATCAATTACCGCTTCAACTCCTTCAACCATGCCGTCTGCTGTAGTCGTTACAGGAATCCCGCCACCGCCGCAAGCGATAACAACGTTCCCCGCTTCTGCCAGTGATTGAATCGTTTTCGCTTCTAAAATTTGTAATGGTTTAGGTGATGGAACAATTCTTCGCCATCCACGGCCAAATTCTTCTCTCATATCCCACCCTTTTTCCAACGCAAGTTCTTCGGCTTCTCTTTCTGTATAGAACATGCCAATTGGTTTTGAAGGTTCTTTAAAATCTTCGTCCTCTATAGATACTTTAACACGAGTTAATAGATTGACAACAGGAACATCAACTCCAAGTGTTATTAATTCTTTTTCCAGACAATCAACAAGCATATAGCCAATAAATCCTTGCGATTGACTGTTCAAAACGTCTAAAGGCATGCTTGGAACGACATCTGCAGCTTCTTCATTTTGACGAAGAATATTTCCAACTTGTGGTCCATTTCCGTGTGTGATCATAATCCTGTGACCGTCTTTTATTAATTTTGCCAAAAACTTGCTGCTCTTTCGGATATTATTTAATTGATTCTCATATGTTCCTTCCTGTCCACTTTGTAAAATTGCATTTCCTCCGAGCGCAATAACAATTGTCTTCCCCATAAAACTCCCCCAAATATTTCTAGAATTCGCACGTCAGCATACTACTGTGCTTTCCTATTCTTGTTAACTCGCCATTACGCCATATTTTTCAGCAAGGGCTTCCAGTGCTTTTTCAAAACAGTCTAATGGAGCACGAACAGTTCCAGCACCTATTTGCCCATTACCCGCAACTTTATGGGCAATTCCCGTATTGATAACTGGAGTAATTCCGGTTTCCACAACTTTACGGATATCAATACCCAGGCAGGCACCTTGAAAATCCCAGGTTGGTATGGATAATTTCGGATTATTAGCAACGCAGATTTCACGCATTTCATCACTCGTTCTGACTGCATCCTGAAATCCGCCGCTTCCTACAAAACGAACTACTCCCGGTGCAGCAATCATAGCCATGCCACCAACACCATACGCTTCAGTAATGGCACTGTCCCCCATATCTGGTGTTGCGTCAGCTGAACTATAGCCACTGAAGTATAAACCATCCGGTGTATTGACAGGTGCGGTAAACCACTGATCTCCCAGACCACTAACCTTTATGCCAAATTGGTCACCATTACGCGCCAATACCGTGACAATGCTACCTTCTTCAATTGTTGCAGCAGTATCCATAACAGCCTTTGCTGAGGCCATCATGATATTCAGGAAGAACTGATCATTATCAGCCAAAAATTTAACAACTTCCTGCAATTCGTCATCCGGGAGTTTTGCAGTAATAAGATACGGAACAATCTCTTTCAGGAATAAAGCGGATGCCGCAATATTTCTCTGATGAAACTCATCTCCCATTGTAATTGCCTTTGATACCAGAACATTAACGTTCATTCCGTCCATTTGATGTAATGCTCGTGATAATGCCGGTGCCAATACACACTGCATCCACTTCAGCCGGTTAATAACCTCACTGCTATAAGCACCAAATCGGAGTACTGCACCAATACCTTCGTTGAGATTACAATAAGCCCGGTTAGTTCCGGATTTGTTTTCAACCACCACAACTGGCATATTCCCTGTTGTGATTCCTCCCATTGGACCTACAGCATTAACTGAATGACATGGCATAAAAACAATCTCACCTTCACTCAGCAGCTCACTGGCATCATCTTTATTGTCCGCCCACCCTTCAAATATCACGGCACCAATACAGGAACCCTTCATTGGATCCGGCATTTTCTCCCAAGTTGTCGGTGGACCTGAGTGCAAAATCACTTTCTTATTTAATACAGGGATGACTTTCTTCGCCGGTACAACATCCAATAAAAATGGCTGCGATTCTATTACTTTTTCTATTACCGCTTCATTCGCATCTGAAATGGACTGATATTTCATTTTAATCCCCCTCGTTATACTATAGTTGTCATATTGGCAAGTTCTTCGTGCGAGCATCTCCACTATTTGAGTAATTCTAATATCTTGGCAAAGTGTTTATTTCCACCGGCGATTGGTGCCCATTGATACTGGACAACCTGACCGCCATGCTTTTCAATTGCTTCTGCAAAACTGGACAAGCCAATATTTATTACATTTGGTTTAGCCGAAATCAGGTTTGTAATTGTGCCTTCCCGAGATTCATCTTTATTGGCTGCTGGTCGTTCTTCCCCAATTAAATAATTCACGATTTCAACTGCCAATGCTGTTGCCTGTGCGTTACTATCAGCAACAATCGCACCTGACTCCTTCAATTTTTTTACCTGGTCCTCGTAAACTTGCGGATCAAGTCCTGTCCCGGTTACAGAAGTAATGAAGATTATATTGCGTTCAGCTTTTGCCTTTTGGATTACTGGTGCTAATATTCCAGCGACATTATCATGAGCGCCATATCCAATTACATTATCTAGTAAAATAATTGCTGTTTTCGGGTCAGCAGCTGCCTCTTTTACTTTTTCCATTCGGTATGTTGGATCGATCATTGGATGTGCTCGCCCTTTTGTATAGGCATCATCGCCGAAATCAATGACTTCAAATCCTTGATCGTCCAACATGATGCCTTCCGGGTGTTCATTTACCGCATGAAGATCGAACGCCTCTCGGAGGATCATTGCTGCTTCAAGTGCCAGCGTACCACCACAGTAAAATCCTTTTACATGAAGTTGTTCTGGATTTTTCTTCATGTCTCTCAATTCTTTATGATCTGCGACAAGTTGGTCAGCAGTTGTTTGATTTTTTTCTGCAAGTTCTAAAGCTTTTAAAGCCGTATCTCGTAAAGTCCATGTGTAATAGACGTTATCATGCTGTTTTTGGGGTCTATCACCCATAAAGACAGCAACAACCGGTTTATGGAGTTTTTTAAATTCCTCGATAACCTTTTCACGTATTTCAGGTGCCGGCGGTTTGGAAATAAACACAATGACATCTGTTTCTGGATCGGCGTTTAACATTTGCAACCCTCTTATAGTAGTAATCCCACCTATTTCTGCTGACAGATCCCTCCCGCCGGTTCCTATTGCATGAGAGATGCCCCCACCAAGTCTTCCAATGATCGATGTTACTTCTTGAATACCTGTACCGGATGCTCCAACAACGCCAATGTTGCCTTCTTCAATCACATTTGCAAATGCGATTGGGACTCCACTAAATATTCCAGTACCACAGTCCGGCCCCATCACGAGCAGCCCCTTTTCTTCTGCTCGCCTCTTTAGCTGCAATTCATCATCCAAACTGACATTATCACTGAACAAAAACACATGAAGATTCCGATCAAGTGCTTTGTTTGCCTCGGATGCTGCATATTCACCAGCAATTGAAATGACTGCCAAATCTGCATTTGGCAATTTATTTTCAGCCATTTCCCACGTTCGAACAACAGAAATAGATTTCTCTTTTGATGTTGATGATTGATTCGCGAGGAAACTATCGACTTCCAGGATAAGTTGATCAACCATTTCCTTATCTGATGCATCGGCAACAATACATAAATCGTTTGGATTTGCCGTATCCAGTTCCGGCGTATAGAGTCCTGATCCTCTAAAAATATCTTTGTTGGCTGGTGTTCCCATCATGATAGAAACTTGATTAATATTGTCCATTTCGGATAAATAGTTTGTAAGTAACATAAGATTGACGGAATCTTGATACAGATTTTTTTTAATTACGGTATAAAGCAAATTCTTCCCTCCAATACCTTCATCTGTTACATACCTCATTTTTGATAACCGAGTTCATAAAGTGTGCCAATCAATGCTTTTACACCTTCAGCCAGATCCTTTACATCAGTGAATTCATCTGGTGAGTGGCTGATACCATTTCGGCTTGGCACAAAAATCATCGCAGTTGGCATTGCCTGGGCCATTATTTGCGAGTCATGTCCGGCACCGCTGTGCATCATCTTGTAATTCATCTTATTTTTATCGCACGTGTTTCTGATAACACGGACAATTCCCGGGTCCATTGCCACAGGATCGGCATCCATATACATGTCTATTTCAAGTTCTGCACCAAACTGTTCTGCAATAGCATTTAATCTGGCGCGTAAATCATCAGTAAATTGAACCAATATTTCTTTTTGCGTATGTCGTACATCGATCGTAAATGTTGCTTTTCCTGGAACAACATTTACCGTATTTGGTTCAAGCGCAATACTTCCAATGGTTGCCACCATTGGATCACCGTAGGCAACAGCTAAATCATTAATTGCCGTTATCATTCGGGCAGCTATATTCATTGCATCTTTACGATAACCCATTGGCGTTGTTCCGGCATGATTCGCCTGTCCCTTGACGGAAATTGTAAATCTGCGCTGGCCGGTAATATGCTGGACGATCCCCACCGGTACTTTTTCTGTTTCCAGAATATTACCCTGCTCTACGTGAACTTCAATAAATGCTTTTAGGTCATCACGTGTCTTATCAATTGGTTTATAGTCAAAGCCTGCTTGTTTGATCACGTCTCCGAATACATTACCTTTTGCATCTTTGAGTTCATTTACCTCTGCAGCATTTACCGTTCCGGCGATATTTTTCGAACCCCAAAAGGTAAAGGGAAAACGGCTTCCTTCTTCCTCGGCCAATGAAACAACTTCTATGTTGCGGTATGGCCTTCCAAAGTTTTCTTGTAAATATTTAATTGCCATAAAACCTGCTACGATACCAAACTGTCCATCATACATCCCGCCGTTTTTAACAGTATCAATATGCGAACCTGTTAATATGGTCTCATCGTTGGTGTTTTTACCTTCCAATCTTCCAAACAAGTTTCCTATCTCATCGAAATATGTCTTCAAACCTTCCTGATTAAACAATGTTTTTAACGCTTGTTGTGTTTCTACCCATTCCGCACTATATAGTAGTCTCGAAACACCGCCTCCGGGATCACGGCTCATATCTGCCAGCCACTCGAGTTTATTTTGGCATTCCCTGCCTAAATCTTCATATATCCTTGTTTTCATGCCACATCTCCCTTTAAAAACAGGTTCCTGTTAGAGGATGTTCAAAAAGTCCGGTAAAAATGACATGCCCCTTCAAAAGGGGTATGCCGACGCCTGAGCGCAAGCCCGTTTTTAGTCGGCCTTCCTTTGAAGCTCGTTGGCTTGCTTTTCCGCTCCTCATGTACCTTTTATGTACACTCCGGTGCTCAAAGCTACGCCGCCTAGAACTTCTCGGTCCTTTTTATCCTCCTTTTTAAACACGCACTGTTAATAAAAAAACGTTTATCTTTTCAATGTTAAGTATACTTGAAACCGATAAAGAAATAATTATCCAACTCAAACAATTATTCAAATTATTTTTGAACAAAGTGAATAATCCCCTGCAGGATAGAACCTGAATTTCCCTTACCTTTTGAAAAAGCAGTGTTTGTTTGTTCAAACACTGCTTTGGAAATTAGCTGTTAAACTTTATAAATAACAGGGTTGTCCGCTTCTGCATAATATTCTAATGTTGCCTGTACTGCGTCACCCTTGTTTACCTTTGCACCAAAGTAGGTCAACGTTGATTCTAACGCACTAAGAACACGTAAAATGTTGTTTTTTCTGCTGCTATAACCCATGGAGCCGATTCGCCATACTTTTCCTTTTAGTGGCCCAAATGCCCCGGCAATCTCTATGCCAAATTGGTTTAGCATGGTTTGTCGCACTGCCTGTTCACTTATCCCTTCAGGAACCTTCACAATGGTAACAACAGGCAGTTTATTTTCTTCTTCGCCAAATAACTCTACCCCCATTGCTTTCAACCCTAAAGACAGCGCCTTCCCGTGCTTGGTGTGACGGTCAATACGACTCTTTATCCCCTCCTCCTTTATCACACGCAAACCTTCACGCAAAGCATATAGCATGGTTGTTGATTCAGTATGGTGATTTAAACGGTCAGGGGACCAGTAATCCTGGATTTGGCTTAAATCAAAGTAGTTACTCTGGATTTTTTTGTCGTTCACCGCATCATATGATAAGCCGCGTTCAATCTTTTTACGTGCCAGTAAGATTTCCTCTATACGATCATTGTAAGTAAGGGGTGCCATTCCAGTTGGGACAGCAAGACATTTTTGTGTCCCTGTGATTACGGCATCTACATTCCATTCATCTGTATTAAATTCAACACCAGCAAGCGTTGCTACCGCATCTACTACAAACAAGATATCATTTTCCCGGCAAAACGCACCAATTTCTTCAAGGGGCTGCATGCGTCCAGTCGATGTTTCCCCGTGGACAACAGCAACTACTTTTGGGTTTATTTTCTTAATCTCGGCTATTACATCCTGTGGGTCATACACTTGACCCCATTCCGCCTCCATCATATGTGTTTGTCCACCTGCACGATCCACCATTTCGGTCAGCAAATAACCGAAACGACCAAACACAGGAACAAGCACTTTATCCCCCGGCTCTATAATACTGGTAAGAACAGCCTCGAGTCCGGATCGCGAAGTACCATCAACTGGAAATGCTCGATGGTTGGACGTTTGAAAAACATAACGCAAAAGATCTGACGTTTCATCCATTAAATTTAAAAATTGCGGGTCAAATTGTCCGATAATCGGAGTAGAGAGTGCCCTTAAAACACGCGGGTCAGCCTCTACCGGACCAGGTGTCATAATCGTTCTGGACGGCAAATTTAATTCTTGATATTCCATGTTTCGTTCTCCTTTCCTTTATATGCATGTATTTAGGTGTACGATAGTTAATTTTTTATATCGTGTTTTGCAATATATATCTTTACATTGGAAGCCGTTTAAACCGTATCCGTTTCCCCTTTTTCATTGATCTTGATCAAATTCAGGATCGTTGTTAAGTCTTGTGAGAACTTCTCCATATGGCGGTAATGGCAATTCGGATATGGATAAGGTGGCGTCGCAATCAGATAACCTTCGTAAGGGATATCATTTAGTGCACTCATCATGGCAGGCCAGTTCGTATCACCTTCCATAATTGGGACGAAATCTCCAACCGACAGCCGGAAATCCTTCACATGCATAGACACGAAACGATCTCCCAACATATTGACATAGTGCTCAGGATACCCTGTTGCAAGGGCGTTTCCATTGTCAAAATAAACCTGAACAGATTGGTGATTGATATCATTAAGAAAATTGTTGAATTCCAAAGGACTTGCCAAAAATTTTTTGCAAACATTCTCGATTCCAATGGTTATACCGGCAGCTGCTGCTTTATCCCCCAATTCCATAAATGCCTCTTTCGCTCGTTCATAAGATATTTGATAAGGAGTGCCAGCATAAGTTACGCCTGGGGTCATTTGCACTATTTCTACCCCCATTTCAGATGCAAAGTCAATTAATTTTTCGCCAATATACATTCCTTTTTGACGAACACTCGGATCATTGGAGGATAGTGGAAAGTCATTGAGTAATCCCGTTGTTAAACTAGCTATTTCAATACGATAATGTTCTGCAAGATGCACCAGTTTTCTAGCTTTTGCTCCAGACATTTCCGTTGTAATGTCTCCACCCTGTTCACGTAAATTGAGCTCAACACCTTCGTAACCCGCTTTGCTTGCAGCTTCCAAAAACTTATCCGTCCCCAAATCGGGAATAAAGTTCGCATCACTTATACCTTTTTTCATAAATTTTAAGCACCTCGTTTTTTTCAGCCGTAAATGTTAGTACACATTTATACGCTGTCATGTAATAGTCTACTGTTTGTACGTTTGAATCTTGGGGTCGTGATAGCTTGAAGCATTTCATTTGCGATAAAGCTTATTTGCATCATTTTGGATTTACACCACCTTTTGTTACAGTGTAAAGTTCCAAATAGCTCATGTCATTGTGCAAATTAATCAAATTATAAAAATAATATTATTTATCTTATACAAAAATGGGGTTTTTAAAAAAGGGGCCGTTCGCTTCTTTTCAATCATGGAGTACAGTTATTACTTATACCATTCATGTTTATCCATACTAAAGGCGAATGAAGGGTGCGCTTCATTCGCCTTTTCTATTAACAATAATAGGGTTATTTTTTCAACTTCGCCAGTTGTTCGGCAAGTGCATTATTTTTAAATCCATCATCCTGTTTTTTCAAATACTTGTTGACGTCTTTTTTGGATACATGATTCTTTTTCTCTTGTTGTTTACGCTGGTTGAAGGTTGACAGCTTTTCTCTGTGTCCACATTTACAAACAAACATTTGTCCTTCCCCTTCACCGCGTAGTTCCATGCGCTTATGGCAATTAGGGCAACGTGCATTGGTATATTTGGCGATATTCTTTTTACCGTTACATGACCGATCCTGACAAACAAGCATACGACCATGTCTATTTTTAATTTCCATCATCAGTTTTCCACATTTCGGGCACTTGGTACCGGTCATGTTATCATGCTTGAAAGTCGCGTCACTTGTCTTGATCTCGTGCACAACCTCTTTGGCATATTCCTTCATTTCGGCAATAAAGCGTTCTTTATTCAATTTACCATCCGCAATTGCACCAAGTTTTTGTTCCCATTCTGCAGTTAAAGCTGGGGATTGCAACTTTTCCGGTACCAAATCGAGCAACTGCCGTCCTTTAGAAGTGATAAAAATATGCTTCCCTTTCATTTCCATATACTGGCTATTGAATAATTTTTCAATAATATCGGCACGGGTCGCAACGGTTCCCAGTCCACCGGTTTTATTGATCGTGCCAGCTAAATGCCGTTCATCCTTGGCCATAAAGCGAACGGGATTTTCCATCGCTTGCAGTAATCCGCCTTCAGTAAAACGTTCTGGTGGTTTCGTTTCGCCACTTGTCCTGGTCAACCGTAAATTAGTAAACACATCACCTTTTTTCACAGCCGGCAAGCGCTGATCATCCACATCATCTTCGTTTTCAGCACTACTTCTATCATAAATTTCCTTCCAGCCTTGTTTCTTGACAATTTTTCCTTTGGCAGTGAAATGTTCTTTGCCAATTTCAGCGACAATGGTTGTTTGTTCATATTCATACGGCTCTGAAAGTACTGCTAAAAAGCGTTTGACAACCAAGTCGTATATTTTTCGTTCCTGATCACTTAAATCTGCAAGCACCACCGGCTGTTCGGTTGGAATGATAGCATGGTGATCAGACACCTTGCTATTATCCACTACTGATTTTGGCAACTTGAAGTCCCGGTTTAACACTTTTCCGGCAATTTTGGCGTATTGGTCAACACCACATGCCTTAACCCGATCCTTCAATGTCGGAACAATATCCGTTGAGATGACCCGTGAATCGGTCCGTGGATAGGTAAGCACTTTATGTTGTTCATATAATTTCTGCATGAGTGACAGTGTTTGTTTTCCAGAAAAGTTGAAAATCCGGTTGGCATCACGCTGTAATTCAGTCAAGTCATATAGCTGCGGCGCGTGCTTTTTTTTGAACGTCTTATCCACACTTACAACGGTTGCCGGTTTATTTTTGACCCCTTCCAACAGACGATCCGCCTTGTCTTTGGAGAATATCCGGCTATTATTTTTCGCATCCCGCCAGATTAATTTGAAGCCTTTTTGTGTTTTAGCTTCCAGTCCATAAAATGTTTCTGGTTTAAATGCTTGAATTTCTTTTTCTCTGGCATCGATCATTGCCAGTGTCGGAGTCTGTACCCGGCCACTTGATAATTGTGCGTTAAATTTGGTTGTCAATGCACGGGTCGCATTCAATCCTACATACCAATCCGCTTCCGAGCGGGCAACTGCTGATGCATACAGATTTTGAAATTGGCTTCCCGGTTTTAAATGGTTAAATCCGTCACGAATTGCTTTATCGGTAACGGATGAAATCCATAGCCGTTTAATTGGCTTTTTTACATGTGCCTTATCAATAATCCAGCGGGCAACAAGTTCTCCCTCCCGCCCTGCATCTGTAGCAATCACTACATCTTTTACGTCTTTTCGGTTCAACTGTGTTTTTACAGCATTAAATTGTTTGCCGGTTTTTTTCATCACAACCAACTTCAAATGTTGTGGAAGCATTGGCAGGTCGTCCAGTTTCCATGTTTTATATTTATCATCATAAACCTCTGGATCAGCTAAGGTTACCAAATGTCCAAGCGCCCAGGTCACAATATAATTAGCGCCTTCCATGAAACCATTTCCTTTTTTCGTACATTTTAATACTCGGGCAATATCTCTGCCGACAGACGGTTTTTCTGCTAGTACAACCGTTTTACTCATGTAAAAATCCTCTCTGTAAAAAAATCTTTAAGGCTATTTTAGCATGAATTGGAGAGAAAGTCGGCTGGCTTGATTAATTGCTTGAATTTGAATTCCATGCATACTTCTTTTAAGTTCTTTACCAAAAGAAATATATTTACTCCAACAAGAATAGTCATCAAAAAGTTCCGATAATTTACGGAGAATTTTTGATGCCTATTCTTGAATTTTTTTGTTTCAAACTTGCTTCTTTTATTGAGGTTTAAAAAATTAATTTTATATAACGTTTATGTGAAATTGGTTATCTGTTGGTAAAATTTATATATTTCTCGAGTACCGATATGAAGTATAATTTTCATTCTCTGCTGATTCAAAACTCTTTATTTCCTTTACACGTTTAAATCCTTTCGCTTCATAAAAAGGAATACCTTTTTGATTCCCTTTCGCAACCGAAACCCATTGTTCTAAGGCACCGTCTTTCTTCTGAATATCCGTCAAGTAATTTAATAGAAGTGTCCCAATTCCTTCTCTTCTTTTATTAATATCAAGATATAAAACAAATATTTCACCCTTTTCATCATTAATCATTCCTCCTCCAATTGCACCTACAACTTTATCGTTTTCAATAGCCACAAACCATCCTTGCCAGCTGGAGGAAGTATGTAATACCTCTTGTTTTATTCTTTTATAATTATAAAATTCACTTATTGTTCTTTCAATAAATTCTTCTGAGTGCGTATATTTATAAGTATCTCTATTAGCATCAATACATACCTTGGCTATCCCTTCAACGTCCTTTAACCTAGCCATTCTAATTTCTACCATCATAACCTCCTATTGAATTAATTCCTAATATCTTTTATACTTCATAAATTTCGCATTAAATCTAAAGAATATGTGCTATTTATTGAATCCTCTAAACTATGTCTACTAGCCTCAATAAATCCCATCGCATAATAAAATGGAAGAGCATTATCGTTATTGCCCAATACACTAACATATTGCCTTTTTATTTTTTTCTTACGAAGATAATTGGAAGCCGTTTCTAATAAATTACCTCCAATTCCATTCCTTCGTTTTGTTGGAACAACATGAAACGCATAAATTTGCGAAAATAACTCGCCTCTCATTTCATTTATTCCACAGGATATACAACCAATAATATCACTATCGTCTTCCGCTACTAAATAAGATGAAATTTCTTTTTGAATACGTTCATGATTGTAAAAGATTTCTATCGACTTATCAATAAAAATTTGTGTGTACACATTTTCAAATGCTATTTGAACACCCTTCACACATAAATTTTTAATATCTGAAACATCTGATGGATACGCTTTACGAATTTTCAAATGAATCCTCCCCCATTTCATAGTCATTGCTTTTTCCTATCATTGACATAATCCATATTGCCTGTAGCGCGAACAGAATAACTAATAAAAGGAGTGTATTATACACTTCAATGCCTTCTGAAACAAGACTGAATACAAAAATCGCTAAAGGTTGAACACCAAAGGAAATAAACTTAAAGCAACTGTTCACAATTCCTAATTTTGCTTTTTCTGTTTTAACTTGTCTCAAGGTTATTATGTAAACTGTTCTCGCTGTTATTGCAAACGAGATAAGAAAAAGCCCAATTGTAATAATTAAATAATTTAAGGATATTATCAGCAATAAAGCTCCTACTAAAATTAAAAGAGAAGAATAAATGATTATATTTCGTCCTTTAAGTCCGGCTTTATTTAATTTAGGTAAAATAAATCCCCCCAAAAGACCTGCCAATCCACTTGCCGATAAAATAAAACCCGTTAACTCGCTAGTTACCCCCAAATCAAATCTAAGATGAGATATGATTAAAAATTCAACAGGAGCTAATAAAAAATTACCTACAAAAAGAATTAATAAAATTGAAGATAAAGGTTTACTTGATAAAATACTTTTGAAACTTAAATATATATCTTTGAATATCGTCGGCTCAAATACTTTATGATTTTTCGCATAATTTTTGGTGTTAGGAAGGAATAATAGATTTAAAATAGAGACCAAGTAAATGACTATATTTATCGATAGCCCCCATAGTCCACCAGTGTATGCATATATTATCCCTGCAGCTGCTGGACCAATTAGTGATGATAAATTTGCTGCACTCCAGATGTATCCGTTAAATGTCATTAATTTATTATTTTTTACCAATTCGGGCAGAATCGAGGATTCAGCTGTTTGATAAATTGTATCAAATGATCCAAACAACAGGAGTAATAGTACTAAATAAAAAAGATTTAAATTTCCATGGAACCAAAAAACAAATATAAGTGACATTGCGGACATTCTACCTATATCACAAAGGATAAGTAATCCCTTTTTATTCTTTCTATCAACTAAAATCCCAGAAAATAACCCGAAGACAAGGAATGGGATAGTTTCACATGCCACAATCCAGGATATTGAAGCGGTAGTTTCAAAATAGTCAGTAGCGAATAGTATTACTATTATCCTTGTTAAAGATCCTGCTAACAAACTAGCAATTGCGCTTATCACAAAAAAATTAATCGCTACCTTATTACCCATTCATCTCATCCACCTGTTTTTTACAGTGAAAAACACTTGTACCAATGTGCTTTAGCCCGCCTTCTTTTTCAGTTGTGTATTGACTAGAAAACTTTAGCCAATCATTATAATCCGTTTTCGATATCTCTTCTTGGTGTTCAAAAAACTCAGAATCCCTAACTGGTAAATTGATTGTTTTTAATTTGTCTATGGAAGTTTCATGAATGTATTTATACATTTCGGGATTCTTTTCAATATCATATTCGTCAACTATCGGTAGCCAAGAACTAATAAAAAGATCTCCTTCTAATTCTAAAAGAGTTTCGCACAATTCCAATACCTTTTTTGTATCTCCATACAAATGCTCTAGAACGAAATTCATAATTATCATATCAAATTTTTCTATCCAATTATTAATCTGGATGATATCCACATTATGTATTATCAGTCTATTATCTGAAAACTGTCTTCTTAGCTGCATACACTTTGTTTCATCTACATCTACAACATGAAGCTTTGTATCGGAGTCAACTCTTTCCAAAATACTAAATACTTCTATATAACCACCAATCAATAAAATGTTCTTTGCTCTATAGTTATATATATCTCTCTGCCATTCGATGACGTAAAATAGTTTGTGTAAAATATTTGAGACGAAAAAAAGAGGTAGGGTATCCTCAAA